>JBOFCV010000372.1:0-5121 GCA_051646305.1 Turicibacter sp. | reverse complement strand
TATAGAATCAGATGTACCATCTAAAAAATATATATTCTTTCCATGAAGTTTATCTTTGGTTTCTAAAACATCTTGATTTATATCAATAGAATATATTTTTGCGGAGTCATGTACGTTATTATGAATTAGGTTAGCTGTCCCACCTAAAAAAGTACCAACTTCAACAACAATACTATTTTCACTTAAACCATTGCATATTTCTATTATTTTATTAACCTCATAATTAGAGTGCAGGCTTGGTGCTGGATTATATATCATGTGATGACCTTTATAAAAATGAAATTTAATAAAAATATTATATACTTAGCAGATATGCATTTCTAATTAGATCCCATTCAGGAGAGTGAACATCATGCAATGGATATAAGCTCAAGAAGTTTATTTTCTCAGTGAGGCTATTTTGTATATCAGCCCCAGAAAATTCTGCTGCAATCACGACATTAAGTTTATTCATGGAAAACAAAACATCAGGGTGTATTACACTCCATTTATTTTTAATTTTCGAACCAAATACAGCCTTATCTACAAAAGTAATATCATAGTCGTCATAGTTTGCTGCATTGGCATATAAGAAATCTATGATTTTTTCAGCTAAAAAACCACGAGCGCCATAAATAAAAATATTTTTATCTTTACAATGTAGAAGGCATAAACGAAAAAGATTAATTTGTATGTCAGGGCAAAATATGGTTTCTTTAGCTGTCGGATTGTAAAGGTTACCTCTATATATTATTGACTCTCTCTTTCCTACAATACCTATTGCATTATCAACTGCTGGTACAGCCCTCCATTCCAATACGGGTGTAAGTAAACTACGAAACCATGAGTCCAGCATATCTAAACCACGACATAAAATGGCAACTCCAAACGGGACAAAATCCAAGCGATAAAACTTCCATCCTTCATCATAGAAGTCATTGGCTAACTCCTCAACCGCAGAGTACAACCCGAAAGTTCCTGCATCGTGAAAATAAACTAACGAGCTCTCATTTAGATACTTCTTTATGCCTATAAAGTCTTTCTTTAACTGTTCTGGAGTGTGAAGCCCATCAACAATACAACAATCATATGTTTGCTCTATATTTCTACGACTGTGAGGAATATCTGCAGGAGAAAACCCCTTAAATAAATTCAGTTGATTGAAATGCCTCTCAGAAATTTTCCTTGTAATTGATGAGCCCAGCTCATTCTCAGCGCCTTCAATTTCAGCATCAATTACATCTATAACAGCATTTTCAAATATAGCCGCCATATTCAAAGCACTATAACCAAAAGCATTACCAATAATATACATGCTACTTGGGGACCAGATACTCTTCAAAAAAAACCAGAATGAAATATCCTCTACACACATTCCCCCACCAACATCTAACACCTTGCCATCATTGTTAATAATTTTAGCAGAAAAACTCATGTTATTTCCAACATGAACCCGATAACCCAGTTCATTATACGCATTGATAACTTTAGGGTGCATGAATTCATCTCCATAATTAAAGACTAGATACCAACCAAATTGTTAGTGTAATAAAGGTCGAAAAAATCTAATTGATAAGATCAAAAAAAATGATGCCATTTCAAGACGAGATAATAGGTAGCAGAGAGTTACCACTGCCACACTTGTTAAGTGTTTTGTCAACATCGGATTTTATATTATCACCTGACATGTACATGCGAATTACGCTGATATCAGGTCTAGTCTTAAAGTGCTGCTCATAAATAACATTACCAGATGACTCTGCGGCGATGAATACTATTTTTACTGCAGCTATATCAATTATACTATTGTCGTAAATATAATGCTTCCCAATATATGTTCCGACCAGCCTATTATCAATAGCATAAATTACTAAATTGGGCAGATAAACAGAGGTGAAATTTAACAAAGAACGACCAAATTCTCCCCCAACCCCATATATGGCGATTTGCTCACCTTGATTTAACAGAGAAAGCCCTCGCAGGTGCTCGAACAACTTTCTCCGTATTTGTATAGGTTTATTTAGAAACGCTCCATTTTTTTTAATCTTATATTCAATGGGATAATGTATGGAGCAATCATTCACTACGTTGATTGATGAGCCAAGCATAAAACAATCATAATTTATGTCACGTGGAAAAACTAGGCCGTCAATGAAATATGAATTATTGTTTTTATCAGTGACCATATACCGATGTGATGGCATAGGAACACAATCTAATAAGCTACTGGAAAAATCACTGTAATTACTTACAAACTCACAAACCAGCTCACCATTGCCATCAGAGTAATGAAGATGATTATTCTGAAATTCAGAGAAATCAAATAACACCCCAAAATTATTTATTTGATCAGTTTTAGCATAAGAACATATAAGGCCATTATCTATATAAACCGCAGCTGAATCCAGCATTGAATTAACTGTTACAAAGTCGACTGCAGGATTTTTATCAAAAAAAGCCTTAATATTTTGCAAAATAACTTTAAATGACCACTCAGCTTGAACGTGCAGATTATAAACTCTATCTGTATTTATGACATTATGGGCCTCAAAATCAACTTTCCTCAGGAATTCGTAAAGTCGATTATGTACCGAGTGTTTCAATAGTTTATCTTTTGCAACTGTGTGTTCATCATTATAAATATGAAGACAATGTAATAGTTTTTCCAAAAAATCACATTTATCTTTAAAATAAATAACAGAGGTCTGCTCACCAAGGCATTCTATTAGTTCAGGATTAAAATTTGTTAATTGTCTACCACCGGTGCCAAATACCTCAAAGTGGCGTAGCTTAACTTGAGGCTCCATACTATCAGGAGCCCATGCAGGGTTAAAAACAACCTTTGCATTACCATATACACGACTGAACTCATTGACATCTAATTGCCCACGAGAGAATTCTCCTAATATCGGATGGTTAGCCCATCCATAGCCATATATTGCAAAATCAAGATTCGCCCTCTTTGCTAATTCAGCACAAATACACAACAACTCGTCTCTTAAAAGACCATCCTCACAACTTGTTCTACTCTCTTTTGAGAGTTTATTTTTCCCCACAAAAACAATATCATGCCCTCTCTCTTTAACTGGCGGTGATATAATATTACCATTGAATCCCCATGGTAAATGAACAATATTTTCATATCCCATTTCCATTCTAAGCTGACAAGCTTTAGCTGAATGAGTATAAATATTGCTGTAATGATGATCGTAGTTATTTACATTAAGATCCATCCATATGCCTGGCTCATCATCAGGATAAAAGGCAGATACCAATGCTTTATTTTTAAGTAAAATCCAAAATGCGTTGGAAAATATATCCTTTATCCAATCATGATAAACATACACGTGACTTATCTTACTATCTTCAATTAAAGTCATGATGTATCTTTCTAATTCATGACGCCCTAGATAGTAAGAAAGGGGCAATGCATTAAGAGTAATGCAAGAATCCCCCAATATATCTTTAAAAGGATCCCTACAGCTGTTATGTATATATTCAATATTGAACGCCCCTATTACCAATATTTTACTCATATCAAATTATATTCCCATCAACGCTAAACATAATAGAGGGTAATGTACCAAGAGCCATTATCTTGCGAACCTCATCATACCCAGCCCCATCAGAGTTGGAACAAGGCGCGACAATAATTGAATTACCACCTAATAGTCGACTAAAAGTAGAACCTAGTTCATCAAAGTCGAAATGCTTTACATTGCTGAACACCAATATATTTTCATCATTCAGCACTTGCAAAAAATCGCTCACAAAACGCTCATGTGTAAATACCTTAACTGTCCAGCCAAAGCTATTTAGCTCTGCTATTAAATGCTTTGTGAAATATATGTTTGCACATTGCAGGATCATAATTTCTGAATCCTTACCAGGATTTCTAGAAAGGAGTTCATTGTTTAGTTTTTTCCCATACTCACATTGAATGAACATTTTATTCTGTTTTGATATATTAAATCGACGGTAGGCTTCATTTATATAAAACTCTAACTGTTCAACAGTAAAATTCTCTGTTCTAGATACAGCCTTTGTAGAGCCTACATAATCTTCCCAATTTTCACTCTGTAACCATCCAGCCTCTTTATACATTTCGTACATACGAGTACCGGGGTAAGGTGTCGCAATGGAGAACTGTACTGTGTCACAAGGAAGTTCACATGCGAGATCAATTGTTTTCTCAATTGTCTCTATCGTGTCGCCAGGTAAACCAAAGGTAAAGGTTAAATGGACTTTGATGCCACGAGCAGCAGTTTTTTGGATACCACTAATAACTTTATTGATATCTATGTATTTTTCCGAGGCATCAAGAATTGATTGTTCAGCCGATTCGACACCATATTTGATACTGTAAAGCCCAGCCTCAACGAGTGCATCTAGTTGTTCATCATCAATTCTATCCGCACGCCCCATGGTCGCCCATGGAATCGTATTTAACCCAGCATCAGTAATCGCTTTAGCCAAAGCGATTACACTTGCTTTACTCATATTGAAAGTATCATCATCAATATAGAAACTCTTGTACGGGATTTGTTGCAAATTTGCTTTAATCTCACCAACGACATCTTGCGGTGTGCGTTTGCGATACTTACCGCTTTTATAGAACATTTGTGGCCAAACACAAAATATACATCCGTAAGGGCAACCACGCGTTGACATGAGTTGTAATTGTGGACGGGGCAACCCACATACACCATCAAAATAGTTTAGTGCAGGTAATCCATCTTCTCTCTCTGCCCACGGCAATGAATCAAGACCAACCAATTCACCGAACTCAGTTTTAACTACACCAAGTAGCTCACTTCTGAAAAGAATACCTGGTATTTCACTCAGGAGACGATCGCTGACACCATCACGAATGACCTCAAGTAGCTTAATCACACTAGCTTCATATTCGCCATATGCTATATAGTCAATAATCGGCGTACGCTCCAAGAATGACTTATCTTCTAACTCAATATGTAATCCGGTGAATACGACAATACACAATGGATGTGAATTTTTAATTTTATTTGCTATCGCAAGATCATGCTTCAGTGTAGCAGAAGCCGTTTCGATAACGATCACATCAGCATTATATGAATTCACAAAACCATAGAAATTATCATAAGTCTCACCCAGAGCTATCGA
>JBOFCV010000529.1:0-17059 GCA_051646305.1 Turicibacter sp. | reverse complement strand
CGCATCGTTTTTACAATAAAGTGGGGATTTCACTAGATCAGGTACATCGATTTAATGCAAAAAGTGAGAATCTTGAAGAGGAGTGTATGAAAGCATGTGATTATTTAGATCAATTTGGGCCCATTGATTTGGTGATTTTGGGTGTAGGAATGAATGGCCATGTAGGGTTTAATGAACCGTATACAGAGGAATCAAGTAGAGCCTTTTATAAAGATTTAGAGGAGATTTCTACCTGTATGGGTCAAAAATATTTTTCACATAAACTGAATTTAAAGCAAGGAATTACGCTTGGATTAAAAGATTTACTAGACGCGAAACATGTTATTATTCAAGTAACGGGTGCTCATAAAGCAGAGATTGTCAAATTATTGATGGAACATGAACGAGATATTGCACTGCCAGTCACACTGTTCAAAGATAGAAAAAATACAAAGATTTTTATTGATGAACAGGCAGGTAGTTTGCTCCAAGAAAATCAGTATCATGTAGCGTATTAGGATCGATATCAATCGAATAAGGAAAGCCACAGGTCGACCGTACAAGTTACGGTTCTCTGTGGTTTTTCTCTGTGGAAATACCAATAAATTATTTTAATTGTAGCTAGAAGTGATGCACTCACCAAAATATTCTTTCAAGTGCGAAAAGAAAAGAATTTCGAATGTTGTATTTTGTCGACTTGTTACATACAAGATGTTGTTTACAATGTAACATCTCCATGATATCCTAAAAATATAAGGTCAGTAACCGTTTACATTTTGAAATTGAAGCAATAGATGGGGCTATTGGCTTAAATTATCTTAGGATGGGGGATTTGTAATGAAATTGATTCAAAAAGGTTTTATGTTGTGTCTAGCATTCTTTGTTGCATTAACAGTTGTCGGGTGTTCAAATGCTGCAACTAGTGGAGATGAGAAATTCATCGGGGTAGCTATGCCAACTAAGTCATCGCAACGCTGGATTAATGATGGTGGGAATATGAAAACACAATTAGAGAAGTTAGGTTACAAAGTAGATTTACAATATGCTGAAGATATTGTTGAAAATCAAGTGTCACAAATTGAAAATATGATTACTAAAGGTGTGGATGTGCTAGTTATTGCTTCTATTGATGGTGAAGCTCTAACAGATGTTATTAAAAAAGCTGCTGATGCAGGAATTCCTGTTATCGCATATGATCGATTAATTAGAAACTCAGAACATATTAGTTATTATGCAACGTTTGATAATTTCTTAGTTGGTGTACAAGAAGGGAATTATATCGTTGACAAATTAGGATTAGATAAAGGAGAAAAAGGTCCTTTCAACATTGAATTATTTGGTGGATCACCAGATGATAACAATGCCTATTTCTTCTACGATGGGGCGATGTCAATTTTACAACCCTATATTGATAATGGAAGTTTAGTCATTAAAAGTGGACAAATTGGAATGGATAAAGTCGCTACTTTAAGATGGGATGGGGCAACAGCTCAAACGCGTATGGATAACTTATTAAGTGCTTATTATACAACTGAAAAAATTGACGCAGTTTTATCTCCTTATGATGGAATTAGTATTGGGGTTTTATCTTCATTAAAAAGTGTTGGATACGGTAAAAACGGTCAGGCGATGCCTATTGTAACCGGACAAGATGCAGAATTACCTTCAATTAAATCAATTATTGCAGGGGAACAAACACAAACTGTTTTTAAAGATACTCGTATTTTAGCTGAAAAAACAGTTGAAATGGTAGGAGCTATTCTTGATGGAAAAGAAGCACCAGTCAATGATACAGAGACGTATGATAATGGTAAAAAAGTTGTGCCATCTTATTTATGTGAACCTATTTCAGTTGATGTTAACAACTACAAAGAAGTTTTAATTGATTCTGGGTATTATTCAGAAGCAGATTTTAATTAATTTGGTGCATGAAGGTAGGTAATGGATATGCTCCATTATCTACTGTTTTCATATAAAAGGGGCGGTGTTAACTTGGATAATATGATTTTAGAGATGAGAAATATCACTAAATTATTCCCTGGAGTAAGGGCACTAGATAACGTTAATTTAAAAGTGCGCGAAAGAGAAATTCATGCTTTAGTTGGGGAAAATGGTGCTGGTAAATCAACACTAATGAAAGTTCTGAGTGGCGTTTATCCTTATGGAACATATGACGGGGATATCGTTTACAAAGATAGTGTGTGTAAATTTAAAAATATTACGGAAAGTGAAAAAGTTGGGATTGTTATTATTCATCAAGAGCTTGCTTTAGTTCCTTATTTATCAATTGCTGAGAATATATTTTTGGGAAATGAGCAAGTAAAACGTGGCGTGATTGATTGGAATGAAACGTATAAAAAGACGGAAGCTTTATTAAAAAAAGTGGGGCTAAGTGAAAACCCAAATACGCTTGTTGCCGATATAGGGGTGGGGAAGCAACAATTAGTTGAAATCGCCAAAGCTTTATCAAAGAAGGTAGAATTACTTATTTTAGATGAACCAACGGCTGCTTTAAATGAAGTGGAAAGTGAAAATTTATTGAAGCTATTACTTGAGTTAAAGGATGAAGGCATTGCTTCCATTTTAATTTCTCATAAATTGAATGAAGTGTCGTTTGTTTGTGATGAGATAACGGTGATCCGAGATGGCGCAACCATTGAAACCATTAGAAAAGAGCATGAATTTATTGATGAAAATAGGATTGTAAGAGGGATGGTTGGGCGTGATTTAGTCGATCGATTTCCAATCCGCCATTCAAAAATAGGGGATACATTATTTGAAGTTAGGAATTGGACTGTGTATGATCCGACGAATTCTCATAGGAAAATGATAGACAGTGTAAATCTAAATATCAAAGCAGGTGAAGTTGTTGGGATTGCGGGGCTAATGGGGTCAGGTCGAACTGAATTGGCGATGAGTATTTTTGGTAAAACCTATGGAACCAAGATTAGTGGGCAGTTGTTAAAAAATAATATCGAAATTAATTTAAAGGATGTTGAAACAGCTATTAATCACGGAATTGCATATGTAACTGAAGATCGTAAACAGTATGGATTGATTCTTGATGAAAGTATAAAGCGTAATATCTCATTAGCAAGTCTTAAGTCCTTAAGCAAGCATCAGGTCATTGATGAAAATAAAGAAGTCGTTATCGCGCGAGAGTATCGAAAAAAAATGAATATTAAATCATCGAGTATTCTTCAGAAAACGGGGAACTTATCAGGTGGTAATCAACAGAAGGTTGTGCTGAGTAAATGGATTTTAACCAATCCTGATGTCTTAATATTAGATGAGCCAACAAGGGGAATTGATGTTGGAGCAAAATATGAAATCTATGTGATTATTAATGAGCTGGTTGCACAGGGAAAAAGTGTGATCATTATTTCGTCTGAACTTCCTGAATTACTTGGGATGAGTGATCGTGTCTATGTAATGAATGAAGGCAAGATGGTCGGAGAATTATCACGTGAGGAAGCTTCGCAGGAACGTATTATGACATGTATTATGAATAGTTAGGGGGCAACTTGATAATGGAGAGTATAAAAAAATTATTTAAAGGTAATTTGAGACAATATGGGATGGTCATTGCCTTAATTTCTCTGGTTATCTTATTTCAAATCTTAACAGATGGAATCTTATTAAAGCCGTTAAATGTCACGAATTTGATTTTACAGAATAGTTATATCTTAATTTTAGCAATCGGAATGCTTCTTGTTATTTTAACAGGAAATGTTGATTTATCTGTTGGTTCTGTTGTAGCATTTGTTGGTGCAATAGGGGCTATGTTAATGGTTGAAATGCAAGTTCCGGTTGTGATCGCGGTGATTGCGTCACTTATTATTGGAGGATTAGCCGGTGCATTTAATGGATTTTTCATTGCCTATGCTAAAATACCGGCCTTTATTGTAACGCTAGCGAGTATGTTGGTGTTTAGGGGATTAACGCTAGTTGTGCTAAATGGACGTACGATTGCGCCATTTCCTGAAAGCTTCCAGTTTGCTTCTTCAGGATTTATCCCAGATTTTTTGGGTCAAAATACATTTAATCTCACAGCCCTTTTAGTAGGTTTTATCATTTCAGTTGTTTATATTATTTCTGAAATTAGAAAACGTAAAAGTAAGGTGTCCTATCAGTTTGATGTGTTACCAATGGGTGTCCTAATCTTGAAATTTGTTTTGATAACGGTAACCATTAATTTATTTGCCTATTGGTTTGCTGCATACAAAGGAATTCCATCCGTGTTAGTTTTATTAGTAGCGTTGATTCTCATTTATAGTTTCATTACGAATCGTACGATTGCTGGACGTCATATTTATGCCTATGGTGGAAATGCAAAAGCAGCTGAACTATCAGGGGTGAAAGTGAAGCGAGTTTTATTCTGGGTTTATGTAAATATGGGATTATTAGCCGCAATTGCCGGACTTATTTTTGCCGGACGTTTAAATGCGGCAACGCCAAAAGCTGGGATGAACTTTGAGCTTGATGCTATTGCTGCTTGTTACATTGGTGGTGCTTCGTCAACGGGTGGTGTCGGAACTGTTATTGGAGCCATTATTGGTGGGTTAGTCATGGGGATTTTAAATAATGGGATGTCAATTTTAGGAATCGGGATTGATTACCAACAAGCGATTAAAGGATTTGTATTATTAATGGCAGTTGTATTTGATGTTTATACGAAAAATAAATCCTCAAAAGCTGTGGCGTAAGGGGATTTGTTAAAAGTTATTAGACTTGAAATAGTTTAATAACTTTTTTTAATTTATCCAGCAAGTCGTTACGACTTGCTGGATAATAATGAGGTAAAAGTCTATTGAAATAGGTGAAATAACTATAATTGAGATGCTATATCTACCAATACAAATTTTTCCTGTTATAATAAATATAGATGCTTAATATTAAAAATAGTTAATAAGTAACCGTGAAGGGGGAAGTAAAATGGATATTAATCAAAAAATTTCAAAGTTTAGAAATATAATGCAACAACATCAACTAGCTGCCTATATTATTCCTAGTTCAGATCCACATTTAAGTGAGTATGTGGCTAATCACTGGAAGAGCAGAGGACATTTTTCAGGCTTTACGGGGTCTGCGGGGACGTTAGTGATCACCTTGAATGAAAGTGGTCTTTGGACAGATGGACGCTACTTTATTCAAGCGGAAGCACAACTTTCAAACAGTGAAATTAAATTATTTAGAATGGGTCAGCCAAACGTTCCAACTGTATCAGCCTATTTAGCATCGGTTTTAAATGAAGGGGAACGTGTTGGATTTGATGGGAAATTATTTTCAATTCATCAGGTCAAAGAGATGGAAAAATTATTCTCTGAAAAATCAATTGAGATTGAGAGTTGTGAAGATTTAGTAGCAATCCTGTGGGAAAATCGCCCGGAAATTCCTGCAACTGAGGCATTTGTTCATGAGGTACAATATACAGGTTTCACATGTGCCGAAAAGTTAGGTCAAGTTAGAGCCGTATTAGAGCAAAAAAATGCTGATGGCTATGTGATGAATTTATTAGATAGTATCGCGTGGCTATTTAATATTCGTGCCGCAGACGTTGAGTTTAATCCAATGGTGATTTCTTATGGTGTCGTCTTAAAAGATGAAGCTTACTTGTTTGTCAATGAGGTGCGAATCAATGACAAGGTGCGTAAGTACTTAAAAGAAAATGGAGTTACGATTAAATCGTACGATGAAATTGATGCCTTCTTAATGACATTAACGGATTGCCGTTTAGTGTGTGATTATGGAAGTTTAAATTATTCATTATATGAGGTGTTAAGTCGCCAATCTGGTGTGATCATCCTAAACGAAGCTGATATTGTGACAAAACTCAAAGCGATTAAAAATGAAGTGGAAATTAAAAATACAAAACTAGCACAAATTAAAGATGGATGTGCGGTTGTGCATACCATCCTCCATATTGAAGACTTATTAAATAAAAATGAGAAAGTAACGGAGTACGATGTGACAAAGTTACTAGAACATTATCGTTTACAACAAAATGATAGTTATGGATCAAGTTTTAGTGCGATTGTTGGATACCAAGAAAATGCAGCCATGATGCACTATAGTCCGAAAAAAGAGAGCAGCAGCGCGTTAGAACAAAAGGGATTTTTATTAATTGATTCAGGTGGACATTATTTAGATGGAACGACTGATTTGACGAGAACCTTTACGTTAGGAAAAACTTCTGAGGAAGCGAAAAAACACTATACATTAGTTTTGAAGGCTCATATCGGGTTATCAGTTGCTAAATTCCAAAAAGGATGTACAGGTGGAAATTTAGATATTTTATCTCGTCAATTCTTATGGGCTGAAGGGTTAGATTATCGTTGTGGAACGGGCCATGGGGTTGGATTCTTCGGTGCGATTCATGAAGGGCCACAACAATTTAGATTAAATTCACATGTGGTGTTAGAAAAAGGCATGATGTTAACAAATGAGCCAGGGATATATGAAGAAGGGAAACATGGAATTCGTATCGAAAATACGTTATTAGTCGTTGAAGATCAAGTAACAGAATACGGTGAGTTCTATAAATTTGAAACCATTTCGTATTTCCCAATTGACACTAAATCAATCCTTTTGGACATGTTAACACCAACAGAAATTACTTGGTTAAATGAATATCATGAAATGGTATATGCGAATTTAGCACCACATTTAGAAGGTTTGGCGTTAGCTTGGTTAACAGAGAAAACGAAGGCGATTTAGAGTTTAAGGGGGATTCGTTAGTTATCCATGTGGCCACTGTGACAATAGGTGTGGATAAGTTTTTTGTAAGAGATAATAAATGGAGTGTTAATCATAGACGTGGAGGGGTTTTATGTTAAGAGTTTCGTTATTAAGCAGATGGCATGTGCATGCGGATGAATATGCCGGGTACGCGTTACAAAATCCAAATGTTGAGATTGTGAATGTTTGGGATGAAGATGCAGAGCGTGGCAAAAAGTGGGCACAAGAATTAGGTGTTCCATTTGTCAGTACGTTAGAGGAACTATTTACGGATGCTAGTATCGATGGAATAGTAGTGGCAACTCCGACCTCAATGCACAAAGAGATTATGATTAAAGCCGCAAATGCGAAGAAGCATATCTTTACAGAAAAAGTATTAGCTTTCACAGAAAAAGATTGTTTAGCGATCTATGAGGCTGTTGAAAAAAATGACGTGAAGTTACTTGTGTCATTACCGCGATTAACTGAACCATATTATTTATATGTAGAAGATGCGATAAAAAATGGTGTGGTAGGTGAAGTCAATCTGATTCGTTGTAAGGTGGCACATGATGGGGCTCTACCTTCAGTTCATCATGAATTGGGTTGGTTACCTGAATATTTTTATGACGAAAACCTAAGTGGAGGCGGTGCACTGATTGATTTTGGAGCTCACCCAATTTATATTTCAAACCGATTAGGTGGAAAAATTAAAAATATCTCATCTATGTTGAGCCAATTTACAAATAAAGGTGTTGATGATAACTCTGTTGTCTTAGCTCAATATGAGTCAGGTGCATTAGGTGTTTTAGAAGTATCCTTTGTCACAAAGGGATGCCCGTTTTTCCTTGAAATCTTTGGAACAAAGAATAGTATAATCATTGAAGGTGATTGTGTGAGAGTAAGAAATGATCAAGGAGAATGGATATCACCACAACTGCCACCAAGAGATTTAAATCCGTTCACCCAATGGGTAGAATCAATCATTCATGATTATCAACCAACCATAACAAAAGAAGATGCGATTGCATTAACAGTTGTTAATGAATTAGCTTATAGCGCCAATCTTTGTAAGGACTAAATGATAAATTAAAAAATCAGGATTTGCTCATGCGAATCCTGATTTTTTTAATTTTAAATAAATGATCCTACCTTCTCATAAGGGGAGGATATAATTTTTAATTTTTGTGAGGACAGAAGAATTAGAGATACGGATTTGCAGAAAGAAGCAGAAAATGAGAAAAAAATGAAAAAACGTTTTTTTATTAAAGTGTTAAAAACAAAGGAATAAAAGCTAAAACATCCCCTTATTTATCGAAAAAATGCATTTAAATGACTTTTTGTTACGTAAAATAAACTGTAAACGATACCAAAAGGTATTGTTTTTTATAATTTTACCTGGTAGAATAAGTATAAGGTGGTAAAGAAAGCGTTTTGCCACCTTATATAATAAAGTTTGAAAAAACGTTTTATCAAATTGAGGGGGCTTACCATGTCAAAGAAATTATTTTCATTATCAATGTTAAGTGTTGTTGCAAGTTTAACATTAATTGGTTGTTCAAATGATTCGAAAGAGCCGGTTACAACACCAGAAACTGAAGGAACTGGACAAGGAAAAATTGAAATCACTTATGCAAACTGGAATTTAGGAACAGAAGCAGACAATAATCTTGAAAGACAAATGATCGCAGCATATATGGAGTTAAATCCAAATGTTGAAATTAAAATTGCAGAAAACATTGATACTGCAGCATATATGGATTCATTAACAACAGCTGCAGCAGGTGGAAACTTACCGGATATTATTATGTTAGAAGATATTCCGACACCATTTGGGAATGAATGGTTGCTAGATTTATCAGAATTAACATCAGCAGATAGTGAATGGAGTAAAATTTCATTACCAGTTGTTGAATCAACAAAAGTTAATGGTTCTCCTTATGCAATTCCTGCAGGTCAATATTTATTAGGGTATTACGTAAATACAGATTTATTTGCACAGGAAAATGTAGCAATTCCTGATTTTGGTTATACATTAGAAGATTTCGAAAAAAGTATCAAAGCTTTAACTTCATTAAATAAAGGATTTATCGGATTAGAAGATGAAATTACGATTGTAGATTGGTATCCAAGCGTTAAAAATGAAGAGTTAGGTTGGTTTACTTGGGATGGTCAAGAATACAACTTAGATGCACCAGAGTTTAAAGAAGGTGTCGATAAAACTAAAGAATTAGCAAGTAACGGTTATGTTTTTGGAGCTTTATCACCAGAAGAACAACAAAACTTCAAAGGAACAAATGGATATGAATGTTGGATTGAAGGTGAAGTTGCGTATAAGTATGATGGAACATGGGGAGCAAAAGGGATGAGAGAATTAAGTTTTGATACTAAATTCGTTGCGCTTCCAAACTCGAAAAGTGTTATCGTAAATGATTATATGGGAATTTCAAAAACGGCTAAAAATCCAGAAGAAGCATATAAATTTGCAAGTTGGATGACATTCTCTAAAGAAGGAATGATGAAACGTATGGAACTTGCAGATGCAGAAGGTAGTGTTTATGCCTCTTTACCAATGATCGAGGATACTGAATTACTTAATCGTTATTTAGAACATAATCCTATTGAAGGATTAAAAGAAATTTATGCGTCAATCGATACAGCTGTTGTTGAAACATTTAAATCAGTACCTGGTTATGCAAATTCACGCTGGCATGCAACAACTGGTTTAAAAGTTGGAGATAAAGAAAATACAACAATTGGGGATTTAATTTTTGAATGTGTCAGAGGGACTGCTAAAATTGAAGATTATGCATCTCAATTAAATGAGTTAGCTAATTCTCAATATCAAAAAGCAAGTCAAGCAATGGAAGAGAGTAAATAATATAAAATAATCCATGAAACAGGAGGTGGAATATCTTGCTCAACAAAATAATACAGTTTTCACTAATCGTTGCAACAGTTGTTAGTTTAATAACAGGGAGCAATCAAAATATTACGGTAAAGGCTGATAACTTAAATGGAGTTGTAGAAGAGAGATATTCCACTGTTTTTTCTAATTGGGGAAAAGATGGTGTGAAGTCTCCTCTAAATTTCAAAGAAGTCATTGTAGCGAATCAATTACAACATTCGGGTACCGTGCAAGATGTAACAAAGTCGCATGGATATAACAATGAAGTAATTCATGTACAGGAAAATGATACGTATCGTTTGGAAATAAATGTTGAAGAAGAAGGGTTATATGAACTAAGTCTTGATTATTTTCCACTAAGTGAAGGTGTGAAATCTGTAGAGGCATCGTTTAAGGTCAATGGGGTGCATCCTTATTATGAAGCAAGAAGAATCGTTTTTTCGAAATTATGGAAAAATGCGGTTTCCGAGTTCCCAATAGATAATAAAGGAAATGAAGTTGCACCATCGCAAGTGCATGAACCAAAATGGCAAACTATGTTTTTAACAGATGCAAGTCATCTACAAGTGGGAAATTTAAAGATTTACTTACAAGCGGGTACAAACGTTATTGAGTTTGAACAAACGAGTGGAGAAATGCTAATTGGGAATATAAGTATTCAATCAGAAGCGGTTATCCCAACGTATGGCTCGTATTTAAATCAATATGAAAATCAAGAATTAGTTGATAGTAAACTGATGTTGCTTGAAGCAGAACATAATCTTTATAAAAATAATATTGGAATTATTCAAAATGTCTCAAGAGATTTAGAAGCATTACCGTATGATGTTTATAAGAAACGAATGAATACATTCGGTGGTGATAGTTGGGCAAAAGCTGGACAAACGGTTTATTATGAAGTTGACGCTCCTGAAAGTGGGATGTATCAATTAGCCTTTAAAGTAAAACAAAACTATAAAGCGAAAGATAATGTATTTAGAACCATTTCAATTGATCATGAGATACCATTTGAAGAAGCAAAAAGTTTTAAATTCCCATTTTCAAATGACTGGCAAACCATTGTATTTGGAGATGAAACACCTTATCATATCTATCTTGAAAAAGGCAAGCACGTCATTGGTTTAGAAGTAGATAATGATCCATACGTTGATTTAGTTAATGTTATTCAAGATATCATGACAGATATTAATGATTTGTCGTTACAAATTAAACGACTTGTAGGTGGGAATACCGATCAATATCGTGATTGGGTAATTGTTGACTACATTCCAGATGTAGAAGAGAAATTATTATCGATGGCAGAACGCTTGAAATCAGAACATAAAAGATATACTGAAAATGGATATAATGAACGTGCTCAAGTATTTACAACAATGAAGCGTGTCGTTGATGTGTTTGAAACATTAGGTGAGGATCCAAATGAACTACCTAAAAAATTAAGTGTATTGTCAGAGGGAGCAGGTTCAGCATTACAGACTCTGAGTGACTTAATTATTGAAATTCAAAGACAGCCATTGTTAATGGACCAACTATATGTTTATTCAGATGAAGAAGAATTACCAAATTATCATGTAGGGTTAACAACAAAAATGACTCACTCGGTGAAACGATTTGTTCATTCATTTGTGCCACAGGAAAAAGACGAAATCGATGAAGATGAAATCGTTTTAGATGTATGGGTGAATCGTGGCCGTTACTACGTCGATTTATTACAAAAGCATATTGATAGTGACTTCACACCTAAAACAGGAATAAAAGTCAATTTATCACTGATGCCAAGTGAACAAAAATTAATTTTAGCAAATTCTTCAGGGGTTCAACCTGATATTTCATTGGGTGTAAGTTCAGGTATTCCATATGAATTTGCTGTCAGAAATGCTGCCCTAGATTTACGACAATTCGAAGATTTCGATGCATATAGCAAACAATTTACCCCAGGGGCATTAATGAGATATGTTATTGATGATAGTGTGTATGCAATGCCTGAAACACAAGATTTTAACGTGGTTTTCTATCGTACAGATATTTTAGGATCGTTAGGAATTGACGTGCCACAAACATGGAATGAAGTCATTGAAATTTTACCTGAATTGCAACGAAATGGAATGAATTTCTATTCTCCATTAGGATCAGCTAACGGGTATAAATCATTTATGACAACGGCTCCATTTATTTATCAATTTGGCGGGAATATTTATCATGCAAATGGAATGGAGACAGCATTAAATAGTAAGGAATCTTTAGAAGGTATTAAAATGATGACAGATTTATTTGGAATCTACGGTCTACCTTTGCAAGTTCCTAACTTCTATAATCATTTCAGATCGGGTATTTTACCAATAGGAATTGGAAATTTTTCAGATTATTTAAGACTTAAATATGCGGCACCTGAACTTGAGGGATCATGGGCGATTGCACCACATCCAGGAGTTGAAAATGAACATGGAACGATCGAAAGATGGGCATCTGGAGCAGGACAAGCCTCAATGATTTTCTCAAAAACTAAATATCCAGAAGAATCATGGGAATTTTTGAAGTGGTGGATGTCAACAGACGTTCAAGTTAAATATGCAAATGAACTTCAAATGATTTATGGTGAAGAATTTGTCTGGAACAGTGCTAACATTGAAGCCTTTATGTCACTGCCTTGGGATACAGAAGATAAAAAAATCATCGCGACTCAATGGGAGTGGTTAATTGAAGTTCCAAATATCCCAGGTGGATATATGGCAGAGCGAGAACTAAGTAACGCTTGGAATAAGATTATTTTCGATGATGAAAATCCACGTAGTGCCATTGATGATGCAATTAATATTGTAAATCGAGAAATAAAGAGAAAGCTCGAAGAATTTGGATATACACAAAATGGAGAATTAATTAAGCCTTATGAAGTTCCAACTATTGAAAAAATTGAAAGTTGGGTGAATGACTAACATGCAAGAGAAGCGTATGAAGGAATCAAAACTAACTATTAATAAAAAAGGTTTAAAATATAATCGTTCATTAAGAGAATCATTAGAAGCGTATATGTATTTAGCTCCATATCTTATTTTATTTTTTGGTTTTATTGTTTTACCTGTTATTATTGCCGTGTTATTATCATTCACTGACTTTAATGCGGTTGAGTTTCCTAATTTTGTTGGATTAAAAAATTACATTACCTTGATGACTCAAGATAGTATATTAATGCAATATGCATTACCAAATACAATTAAATTTGCCTTAATTGCGGGTCCTGTTGGATATGGGATGGCTTTTATCCTAGCCTGGTTATTAGCACAAATCCCTAAAAAACCGCGTACAGTTTTAGCGCTGATCTTATATTCACCATCCATGACAGCTGGGGTTGCGATGACAGTTGTTTGGACCATCTTGTTTAGTGGGGATCAAACAGGGTATTTAAATAGTTTATTATTACGTATTGGAATGATTCAAGAGCCCGTGCAATGGTTACAATCTCCAGAATATTTGATGATTATTATGATTATCGTAACACTTTGGAGTAGTATGGGAGTTGGTTTCTTAGCCATGCTGGCAGGGGTTTTAGGCATTAATCATGAACTTTATGAAGCAGCGTATATTGATGGAATCTCAAATCGTTTCCAAGAAATTATTTATATCACGATTCCATCAATGAAACCACAGATGTTATTTGGGGCGGTTATGTCAGTCGTTGGTACGTTCCAAGCAGGAGGGATAGGGGTCGCACTATCTGGGTCCAATCCTACACCACAATATTCAGGCCAGATGATTCTAAATCATATTGAAGATTTTGGTTTTATCAGATATGAGATGGGTTATGCAGCAGCATTATCAGTCGTACTGTTAGCGATCATCTGGTTTGCCTCTCAAGTGGTGTTTAAACTGTTAGGTGAGAAAGATTAGAAAGGAGTTTAGTCAATGTCATCATTTCATGGAACGAAAATAAATCCAGATCGACATCATAAAAGTCAGATAAAATTTTACTTAATTTTAATCCCAATGGCTATTTTTATGGGATTACCGATTGTATATATCTTTTCACACGCATTTAAACCACTCGATGAGTTATTTGCTTATCCTCCGAGATTTTTCGTAACGAATCCAACATTGGATAATTTTAAAACATTATTTTCAAGTATGGCATCAGCAGATGTTCCAGTTAGTAGATACTTATTTAATAGTATTTTATCGTCACTTGTTGTCGTTGTACTAACTATTTTAATTAGTACAGGTGCAGGGTATGCGTTGTCAAAAAAGAACTTTAAACTAAAAAAGACAATCTTTAATATTAATACGTTATCTTTAATGTTTGTTCCAATTGCTGTAGCAATTCCAAGATACCTTATTATAGTTCAATCAGGTATTATTGATTCATTTTGGGCACATATTATTCCGTTTCTTGCAATGCCAATGGGGATATTCTTAGTTAAACAGTTCGTTGATCAAATACCAAATGAACTAATTGAAGCAGCGCAAATGGATGGAGCAAAAGATATTCGTATTTTCTTCCAAATTATTATGCCATTAATCAAACCCGTGCTAGCAACGATTGCCATTTTATCTTTCCAATCGGTGTGGAATAGTACAGAAGCATCAGGGATGTTTATTAATGATGAAAACTTGAAGACATTTTCTTTCTATATGTCAACGTTAACATCAGCGAATAATTCGGTAGCTGGTCAAGGGATTGCCGCTGTTGCGTCCTTAATTATGTTTGTACCAAATTTAATCGTATTTATAGTAATGCAAAAAAACGTAATGAGTACAATGGCTCATTCCGGAATTAAGTAAGCGGGTGATCAAATGAAAAAGGGGCGAATATATCACGTTATCTTTACCTTATTTACATTAGGTTTTTTGATAACATCTCAATTTAATATTAATGCAGAAGTACCTTATAAAACGAGAACATTTGGTCCGAATGGAAAATTGGTTGAAACACAAATGGCGTATGAACCAAATTCAGTAATTAAACTTCCTTCATTAAATGCTGAGGACTTATTCTTAGCACCTGATCAAACTATGTATGTTGCAGATACGGGGAATGGAAGAATTATCGTTTTAAAAGATGGCGTGATTCACTCAACTATCGGTGAGGGAATTTTAGAAAATCCAACAGGAATATATGTTGATAAAAAGATTTATGTAGCAGATAGTGTTGCGCAAAAAGTGTTTGTCTTTGATTTAGACGGAAACCTTGCTTTAGAAATAGGAAGACCTGAAAGTCCGCTATTCGGAAAAAACACGAAATTTATACCTAAAAAAGTAACAGTGGACTCACGAGGTAATATTTATGTGGTCTCAGAAGGATCAACAGATGGATTAGTTCAATTAAATAATCGTGGTGA
Organism: Turicibacter sp.; assembly: GCA_051646305.1. Classification (GTDB taxonomy): domain Bacteria; phylum Bacillota_I; class Bacilli_A; order MOL361; family Turicibacteraceae; genus Turicibacter. The sequence goes on along the minus strand of JBOFCV010000529.1, from coordinate 2,125 downwards.
GTTTACAGGTTTCTTTGCCTCAAACTTAACAAATACTACACTGAAAATGATGGTTCAAAGATTACTGTATGGTAATGTAGGAAGTTCATCCTTAATGAAAAATCTTCCACCTTCACCAACGAATGCAACGATTGATGAAACAGGTTTAATTTATACGGTAAGTAGTGGGTTAAAAGAAGACCAAATTAAGAAATTTAATGTTTCGGGAAAAAATATGTTAGCAGAAAAAGTTCAAGTTCCACCTACTTCATTTATTGATGTAACAGTAGATTCATTTGGTAATATCTTTGGTATTGATGAATTAGGCTACATTTATGAATTAGATAGCTACGGTAACTTGCTCTTCATGTTTGGTGGTAAAGAAAAAGGCGAAGAGCGTGTTGGACTTATGAAAAGTCCAGTAGCTGTAGCTGCATCACCTGAAGGAACACTTTATGTCTTAGATAAAGAAAAAAACATGATTCAACTGTATCAACCGACGCCATTTACCCATGAAGTTCACGAAGGGATATCTTTGTACAAAGAAGGACTGTATGTTGAAAGTGAAAGTATTTGGGATAATGTATTAAAACGAAATAGTTTATTTATCCTGTCTTATCAAGCTTTAGGTAAATCATACTTTAAACGTGATTTAAATCAAGAAGCACTAGATTCATTTAAACTTGCAGAAGATCCAGTCGGATATTCAGAAGCTTTTTGGGAAATGAGAAATGACTGGTTACAATCTTACCTTGGCATTGTAATCATTGCCTTAATCTTGGCTTACATCGTTTGGTTAGTTCTTAAAAAAATTGATCGAAGTAAAGGAATATTTAATCCATTCAGAAGAATAAGTTCTAAAATCAAGAAACAGAAAATTGTAGAAGATTTAAGATACATGAAACGATTCTCAGTCAATCCATTTGATGGATGTTATGAAATTAAAAGAAAAAATAGAATATCTGTCGTGACAGCAACGTTACTATATGCCTGGTTTGGAATCTTACAAATCACAGATCTCTATTTTAAAGGCTATATCTTCAATGAGGTCAATTTATCACAAGTAAATGTAGTTAGAGTGATCTTATTTGCATTAGTTCCACTCATGCTTTGGCTCATTTCAAATTACTTAATTAGTACAATCAATGATGGAGAAGGTCGATTTAAAGATATTTACGTCGGTACCATTTACGCGCTATCACCGTATTTGATTTTTGCCTTACCACTCCAACTATTAACCAATGTGTTAACCTTAAATGAAGCCTTTATTTATAGCTTCTCATTCTTTATCATTTTAGCCTATTGTCTCATTCTATTATTCTTAATGGTAAAAGAAATTCATAATTACACAGTAGGGGAAACAGTTAAAAATATTTTACTAACACTATTTGGAATCATTCTTATTGTCTTAACAACCTTTATTTTATATCTATTAATTACGCATCAACTAGACTTTATCCAATCTATCGTACAGGAGTTGAAGATACGTGTATAACAAATTAATTCTACTATTTCTTGTCGTGATGATGTGGGCTAATGCTTCTGTTGTTGCTTTAGCCCAAACAGAAGAGACAGAAACAAATGTTGATCAGGTTTGGCGTTTAGAAAATGATTCAACTCATGTTGATCCAAGTTTTCAAGAAATTTCTGTGTTACCTATACCTGATCACTTCAAAGTAATTGGTGAAAATAATAATTTAAGATTATATCTAGATGAACAAACACTTGCCCTAAAAATTGAAAATAAACTAACAGGATATATTTGGGACAGTGTCTTTATGGACATTGGAGAAGATGAAGATATCAATGACATATGGCGTGCATTTGCACAATCCTCATTGACATTAGAAGTAATGAATGCAAAAGGGAAAGTTGAAAAAGTTTCATTTCCTAATAGTAAAACAAAGCTTAGCTTAACGATGAATACGAATGGATTTGAAGCATTTATTCAATTTACAGATGTCGGTATTGAGTTAAATATGAATGTCACATTAGAAGAGGAAGGGATTAAGATTGATATCCCAGCCTCTTCTATAAAAGAAACAGATGATGTATATAAAATTCAAAGTATCTTTCTTTATCCATTTTTAGGTGCAACGAAAGAACAAAACATACCGGGGTATTTATTTATTCCAGACGGTAGTGG
>JBOFCV010000486.1:0-5735 GCA_051646305.1 Turicibacter sp. | reverse complement strand
AAAATGTTAGTATTATCTTACTGGGATCGTGTATATTAGCTTAGGAATTGTTTAAATTAAATGATTAACATCAGATTACAGAAGGTGGTGTTCATAGGTTTATTCTATTAATTAAACCTTTATTTAATAGATCATCAGCCATCATGAGCTTCATTTCAAATATCAGTTTATTTCTACGGGTGTGAAATTTTTTGGGAAAAGTTTATGATGTATTCTTTACTAGAAATGGTAAGTTTTTCAGAATTCTATGGAATCAACGAAGCAATCGAATTTACCGTTCCTAATTTATCGGAAAACATGATAATGGTTACCAGACTTGCAGGTATTTTTGTAGGCGTAGGGGTAGGATTAATCGTAAAAATAGGTGGAACAGCGAGTGGAGCTGATGTGATTGCACTCATAAGCTCATAGTCTACTGCGTTAAATGTTGGAAATATCTATTTAATCAGGAATGGATTCGGTTTACTTTTATCTTTAAGCGACTTATCGCTAACAGAAATAGTTTGGTCAATCTTTGTTGTTGTCATTAGGGGGTGTATCATCAATTATATTTACTATAAAGAAGATGGTACCCTGATTTAAGATGACGGGGGAGTTAGTGAATAAGAGTTAGAAAAGGGTAGTTAAAAATGAAAATAAGGTCTTTTACAGTGGACATTTTTTTATTAAGTATAGAAAAAAAACAACAATGTAAGCGTTGTTAAAAAGTAGAAGACATGCTAAGATAATCCTGTAATCATCATACAAGGGGGAATAGGTGTGAAGAAAGTTCAGATTGATTTAAAGTTAGGTTTAGCTATTGTTAACTTATTGGCTGGGTTTATGTATGTGGGTGTTAAGTTTTTTGTACCTGAACTATTAATGGAAGGTGGATTATCAGGTGCTGCAAAGGGATACCCAGGCGTGATGCTACTTATCTTTTCAATTTTAGCTATGCTTTTCTTAGTTTTTAATTTCGGGTTATTCATGAAATCAAGCCGTGAAAGTGAGCCAGTACTCGGAAGTTTAGTTGGAATGTTTGCACATGGGTACTCATTTTTCAAAATTGGCGCATATTATGGTGTTCCCTCACTTATTTTATGCCTCATTAGCTCAGTCTTATTATTTAGAAAAAAGAAATAATCAATAGATAACATAAAGGGGACGATCTCAATTACATGAGATCGTCCCTTTTATATGCGAAATGATTTAGAAAAAATTTAGTGTGTCTATAGGATATTTTAGGATAAAATGTTTAGGTTTGATTTGTATTGATAACACTATACCTTAACTTTTTCACGCTTTAATTTTTTTGCGGCCAATAATAAAACAAAGAAGGCAATCAATGCGGTAATCCCACCAAGTAAGAACGGTAACTTAGGTCCGAATTTAAAAATATAACCAGAAATTAGTGAACCGATGACCATCCCGACTGATCGTGCAGAGTTTTGAATTCCCATGATTTCACCCGCATTGTCTTTTGCTAAGCCAGAAATAATACTTTGATAAATCGGTTGAGCTAGGGGAACAACTAAAATAAATAAAGTTAAGAAAATAATCAAAATAAATAGTGCCGAAGAAAGTGCCCAAATAATCAGTGAAATACCAATCACAAAGACAATCACAACTAAACTATTTAAGTTATTATAGCGTCTAGCAAGCCATGGACTAACAAAGAAGTTAATAAACACAGCACTGAAAGGTAAAACGCTTAAAAATAATCCATTCAACTGCGTGGGCAACTGTAAAACGGACTCCACATAATAACCTATCGTTGAATTATAGGCCGTTGTTGTTAAACTAATTAAGGCAACCGTTAAAATCATGCTTCCTAGTAACGAATGAAAATCAATCGTGCCTTTTTTAAAACTCAAGTGATTAAGTGATATTTTTACGTTTCCTTCTTTTTTGTGGTCCAAACTTTCATGCGTTAAGAAATACAAAGCAGCTGCTAAAATTAAACACACCACAAACTGAGTAACAAATGGATACTGATAATTTGAATTTCCAATCAAGCCTCCCATTATTGACCCGATAGCTGAACCAAGAGAGGTAGTAGCAGCTAAGAATGAAAGGGATTTAACACGATTATTTTGTTTGGATAAATCACTAATAACCGCCATAATGATGGCGACATAACTCACACTAAGGGCGCCCCCTAGTAATCTGAAAAATAAGATAACAGGAATTTGTGTACTTAAACCAAATCCAAGTTGTGTAAATCCGTATCCTAGTACCCCAATAACTAAGAATCGTTTTCGTCCTTTATAGTCAGATAACCCTCCCCAAATCGGAGACATAATATAGCTACCAATAGACATAAGGGCAAAAAATACTCCAAACATTTCTGATGGCAATTGTAACTCGTTAATCATACGTGGTGTGACTGGATGCGCTAGATTAAACGTCGTCATAATAAGAAAGTTAAAAATTAAAAATGTACGCAAAGAATTTTTAGTCATATGTTGGACTCCTCTAAATTTGTCTTTTTAATTATATAGAAAATAAACAGAATATTCAAATATAAGACAAAGATATCCTAATAAAATTAGTTTACAATTGGATTTGGTTCCTAAGTTAGAGTTAGGTGGATTCAAACGTAATCGGGATATGAAATTTGATGCAGTCTTGAATCAGATAAAGGAGAAACTTGAAGAAATTTTAACCATAAAAAGTCGAATGAATTTGTCTTAATAAAAGCATACTATTTAATTAAAAAACGTATGATTGAAGTAATAATCGTTCTTTTCAAACCAAAGAAAGTAGAAGAAAACTACTTTAACAAGATTTGAAGTCGAAAATTTAGTTTATTACTTAGAATGGGGGAAACTATCATGCCAGCAAAAAAAAGAACATATTATCGAAATTGGTATCAAGAAACGTTAGGGAGCGACTATCGTAAGTCAGGTCATAAAGAATATGATTCAACAACGTATCGGAGTCCATCTTTGGTGAGTACGGTTGATCCAACACAGTACAAGGCAAATCATACATTAAGACCGAGTACGACACCATATTCTCCGTATGCCCAAAAATCGTATACGCCACCCAAAAGACAAGGAACGATGGAACTATCATTAGGCTCTGAAACACCTGGAAGTGATATCTTAAGAGGAATTATGCTGGGTATTCCATTGTTATGTGCTATTTTTGTGATGATGTATTCATTTGGACTGCTTCCTTCACAGTCAACGCAACCAACACTTGCGATGAATATTGAATTAAGTGAATATGTGACGCAATATGAGGAATTAATAACGTTACATAATGCAGTGAATACAACGGTTCGGGATCATTTAAAAAGTGAAGATTTCTCAAGTTTATATAAATCAGAACTTGGAAAAACTCAAGCTCAAATTCAAGAAAAAACAACACAACTGGCAACAACTAATGACGAAGCTTATAGTAATATGAATCGATTATTAAAATTAAAGTTAACGAGTTTAACGCAAATGATAGAGTCATTTATTGCGGCTGAAATGATGACAGAGGAATTAACGGCAACTTATGAAGAGTTTGTGATGACTCAAAATGAATTAGCGACACAAATTACAGCTTCATTAACAAAAGTATTTGATGATCAAGCAATCAAATATGAAAAGCAAGTAGGCGGTGGAATTAAAGTCTATTAAGATTATTTTATGTGAGAAGATGGTTGTATAACCGTTAAATGAGTGTAGATATAAATCGCTCATCACTTTTTTAAAAAAGTGATGAGCTTTTTGTTTAGAGTGACGTCAAAAGGTTAAGGATATCAATGAATCATTGATTTAAATGGATGAATCATTGATGACTAGAAGATAGATCCTTACTAACTAGCATTACTTTTCTAAAAAATCAGTTGATTGGATTAAGAAAAGGATAAAAATAAAGATAATTTAAAATAGTGAATCAGAGCTAATTTTTCAATAGATGGTCATTTGAGTAAAGTGAATGCGTTTATAATTGTATGGAATTTAAATACCTTTGATAAACAAAAATGAAAGATTAGATTAAAATTAGGTTAATTAGTGTTTTGTAACTATCAGCTATTTATGGTGAGTGCAAGTGACAAGGGGAGAAAAAATAGCTATAAGCGGACAGCTGAATTTAAGTACAATAGAATTTAATCTTTAATTCAACTCGTATATTTGTCTAATTATAGATGAAATTGGAGGTAATTGTAATGGTGAAATCGCTTTAAATACAATAAACATTGCGGACTTTACGTATACATGATAAACTTAAAAATGGAATTTTGGACCATTGATGAAACTTTGTGTTGAGAGTGATATGTTCGGGGTAAAATAGAAGGGTGAAGGGCTGAATCAAGACGGATTCACCTGATAATCAATTCATGATTTTTAAATGAAGATTCACCTATTTTTTTCATAAGGAGATAATATATATGGATTATAATTTAATTGCAACAACGACATTTGGTATTGAAGCGGTAACTGCACGCGAACTTAAAAACTTAGGTTATGAAGATTTAAAATTAGAAAATGGTAAAGTACATTTCGAAGGTGATGAAATGGATATTGCTATTACAAATACTTGGTTACGTACGGCTGACCGTGTTTTAATTAAAGTGGCTGAATTTAGTGCAACAACGTTTGAAGAGTTATTTACACAAACAGAAGCGATTGATTGGAGTGAGTTTGTTCCAGTGGATGGTGTGATGCATGTTGTAGGGAAATCAATCAAATCAACGCTACACAGTGTCCCAGATTGCCAGTCAATCGTAAAAAAAGCAATCGTTAAAAGTATGCAACGTTCTTATGACCAAGAATGGTTTGAGGAAGACGGACCTACCTTTAAGATTGAAGTAGCCCTTTTAAAAGATGTTGTGACTTTATCAATCGATACAACAGGTCCTGGATTACACAAGCGTGGGTATCGTGAGTATGCTGGGGAAGCTCCATTAAAAGAAACATTAGCAGCTTCTTTAGTTTATTTATCACGTTGGAAACCAGAACGTTTATTAGTTGATCCATTTTGTGGATCAGGTACTATCTTAATTGAGGCAGCGTTAATTGGAAATAATATTGCACCTGGATTAAATCGTGGATTTATTTGTGAAGAATGGCCACAAATGGATGCAGAGATTTTTGAACAAGTCCGTGACAGTGCACGTAAGGCGATTAAAACAAATACATTACGTATGTTTGGATATGATATAGATAAGTCTGTTTTACGTCAAGCACGTATTAATGCTGAAAAAGCTGGGGTTGCTAAAGCAATTGAATTCCATGAACTTGATTTCCATAAGTTCTCATCTAACTACAAATATGCTTATATCATCACGAATCCACCATATGGTGAACGTTTAGGTGAAGAAGATGAAGTATTTAAATTAAATAAAAAAATGGGTATTATGAAACGTAAATTAGATACTTGGGATTTCAATGTATTAACATCATTCTCTAAATTTGAAAAAGCATTTGGACGTGAAGCTGGGAAAAATCGTAAATTATATAATGGACGTATCTTAACTCGCTATTACCAATACTTTGATAATAATTTAAAACAAAAATATGGAACAGCCGCTCCTACTGTTGAAGAAGTAGGACAACAAGAGCAAGAATAATTTATACGAGCAACTCCTTGTGAGTTGCTTTTTTTTGTTGTAGGATAGTAGAAGATAAGGTGAGTATATTTCCCTGCTTGTTAAAGTAGTGAATAGATTATATATCAGGCTGCCATTTTCTCGTTATTTGTTTAGTAGGTAGGCAAGTTTATTTGGAAATTAACAGGGACAATTAATGTTAAAACGG
>JBOFCV010000484.1:0-5139 GCA_051646305.1 Turicibacter sp. | reverse complement strand
GTTTTCCATAACTGGTTGTTCCTTCACTTGTTGTTTCTGTAAATTCTGCATACTTCCCATTTTCAACGGCATACGTAAATGCATTTTTGGTTTCTCCATAGGCAGCACCTGACTCATTCGTCTCAATAAATTCGGTAAAGTATTCTTTGAATTTTTTATTCATTTCCACTTCAAATACTTCATTTAATTCTGTGTTTGTTTCATCTAAACTCGCCATCATTGCCACGAGGTCATGTTGAACTTTCTTTTCTGCATAAAGTGTTGCATTATCATACGTTTTCAAAAGTAATTCATTTGCGTATTCTAATCCAGAATCTGCTCCATATAAACTTTGAATTCGTTTATTTTCTTCCACACGTAATTTAACATTCATACTCACTGATGTAATTGAAACGGTCCCTATCATCATAATAGCTGCTGCAAGTAATAATACTAACACCATACTTGAACCCTTTTTCTTTTTCATTTATCTCACCCCTCTTTGGGAATCAATTTAATAAAATTTTTATTTCCATATATTTCGAAAAGTGTTTTATTTCTCTGACTAATTTTTAAATTAAATGGGTATAAGTCTCCCGCTGGTTCTAATCCATCAAAGCGATTATTTATAATTTTAATCCACCCTGATGGAGGCGTCTCATATTTAACCCCACCTGTGCTTTTAACATGACGCTTCATTTGTACTTCTAGCTGTTGCGCCTCATCTAAATTACTCAGGTTAAGTTCCAAATCAGTTGTAAGTTTATAATTTTCAGTAAAATTTAATGTTAATTTGGGAAGACCTGTTACTTCGTTCCCTTGAATATTATATTTATTATCTACAAATGAAATGTTTAATTTTTCCCCTGGTAACACGTGTATTACCTTTTCAGCGCTATCTGTTACATATGTAATTTTAATTAAATCATTAGTTCCAGTTAAGGTTATTTCCAATTCTTCTGTTTCACTATCACTCAAAGATGAGGACTGGTTACCTATTAAACTCGGCTCTAATGAAAAGACTACATCTAATCCCTTAATGGTTCCTTTATATGTTCCAACAAGTGTGTCTTCAGTGATATCCTCTTTAATTAAATCATCGACACCAACTAATGGAATATAATATTTCCCATCACCATCTTTTTTTAACTCATCAATCAATTGGATTTCTTCCAAAATTTCTTGACCTAATAAACTTGCTATTTGTTTTTGTTGTGCAAACTCTTTATTTTTCATCACAATCGAAATCAATCCTGACACAGACACCATCACAATCATCAACATCGCCAGTGACATCACGACTTCAATAATCGTAAGCCCTGGTTTCTTTTGTAGCTGTTTTTTCATCTCTCACACCTACTTTTTCGTTACATTGACCGGTTTTCCCTCACCTGCCACTGTGATTCTTGGGTTTTCTGTATCATCACCTGTTATCGTTACATTGACTAATTTATCCGTATTATTGACCACATTCAAGCGAATTCCCGCTAAGTCATCCACTGTTACACGCGCTTCACTCGTCACTAAAACATTAATATCTTTACCAGGTGTAAAAGCTAACCCGCTTCCACTAGATGGGAACGACTGTGTCGCATTATTATATTTATAAAAGTACTGATCTCCATCTTGTGTTAACTCTAATTTGACTTCTTCAATTTGTTCGTTATCGCTGTTTATGTAAGATGCTTGCGTTGTATCTGAACCCACACCCATCATAAATGTTGGAAGTTCTGATGTCGTTGATTTTAATAACACGACAAAATCATTTTTAGCGGCTTGAACTTTTCCTAAGTCTTCAATCGTATTAATTCCAACACTCGCCCCAATACCGCTAAACGGTGTTTCTTTTCCATATTTATTATCTAAAGTCCAATTTAAATAGTCTTGATCAACAGTTTCAAATTTAGGGAAAGCGTATAATTCTAAGTTCATGCTTCCGCTCACCACATCATTGATTCCGGGTGTCACAGACATGTTAGTGATAACGATTTGTCTTTCGTAAGTTTCAAGTTGGCGGATGAATGCTTTTAAGTTGTCGTAAGTGGCGTTAAAGCTAATCGAAACTTTTACTTGCTCGACCGTTGTGCTACTCGTTTGTGCGACCGCACCTTCCCCATTAGCTGTTTCATTTGGTTGGGAACCTGTAAAGTTATTGTATTCATCCATTAATGGTTTTAATGAACTTTGAGGTTTAGCGACTTCTCCACTTGCAAAAGGTTCCACGGCTGCAGTTGTAATTTGGGTAAAGCTAATATTTCCTTCGATTTTGTTATCTGTTAAAAACTTGTCTAACTCAAGAATTAAATTTTCTTGCACAAGCGTTGGATAGAAGGGTTGTGAATTTGTTTGAATCGTTGTCTGATAAATATTAATTTTTTCTTGGCGTTGGTCTAAAGTTTGAATCGTTTCCATAATTTCATTATAGCGTGTTTGGACTTCGCTTCGCTCTACTTCAAGTCCTGCTATTTTTTCGTTTTGTTTGGTGTAAATAAATTGATAATAAACCACACCTAGAAGCAGTGCGACTAGCATAACTAGCAATAATTTTTCCTTTTTACTAATTTTCATGTCTACTGACCTCCCTTTAATACGCAGCGTAAGTCAAATGTGAATTCGTCTTCAAGTCCACCCATACCTGAAATCCCACCAATGTAAACATCATCGATGATATCAAGCGCTTTGAGGTTATGTTGAACTTCCCCAATCGCTGTGCGACTTTTTGAAACGGCTTGAATTGTAATACTTCCGTTTGTGATGGTTAAACTTTTAAAACTCACATCACTTGGTAAGGTTGAACTTAATTTATTTAAAATATCGACTGAAACGATGTCACGTCCATCAACTGCGTTGATCACTTCTGTTAATCCCTGATCAACTGTATATAAGATTTCTAACTTTTTATTTACTTCTTCTGATAATTTGACTTGTTCTACAAGTTCAGGTGAGGTTAGTTTTGTTTCAAGTGCTGTAATCTCATTTTCAATGCTATTAATTTTAAAGGCATTCATCACGTACGTATAAGCCACAAATAATATAATGGCACCGATTAGCACATAAACTAACGTATTATTTTGCTCTTTTTCCTTACCCTGGTACTCACTAAAAAAGTTTATATCTCTCATATGTGTGTTCACCCCCTATAATCTAATCATTGCGCCAATAGCATTTAAATAAGCGCATATTTGTTGTTCTGTTTCATCATTTTTAAATTGGATACTATCCATATGAGTTACGGTTTCAACCGATACTCCTAATTTTTCACTCATGTATTCATCAAGCCCTGTTAGCTTTGAAACCCCACCATAAATATAAACTTTATCGATGTTTGAGTATGATTTATTTTTATAGAATTGGAAAATACGATCGATTTCAAAACAAATATTATCCACAGCTAATTTAACACTCTCAAGTTCAGGACTTGGTTCATCAGTTTGTGATAAGTCTAACTTGGATTTAATGGCTAACGCTGATTGCATCGGAATATTATGGCGTTGGCTAAGCATCATATCAATGTTATCTCCACCCGTTTTAATGATACGTGTTAAATCAATTTTCTTATTTTTATAAATATTAACGTCAATTGTTGCCGATCCCATATCTAAAAAGGCTGTGGTTTGAGTGAAATCAAATGGCGTTGCATTGATACATGTTGTTTGATTGATTAATTTATTTAATGAAACATAACTTGTTTCTAATGCGAAGGGTTTTAAATCCATGCTTTTTAATAAATTATAATAGGCCTTTGCCATACGATCAGGGTATGAAATAACATAAACTTTTAGTTTTTCTTGCTCATGTTCTTCGAATTCATCTAAAATCGTATAACGGACAATATAGTCATTTAAGTTAATGGGTAAGTACTGTTGCATTTCATAACGCAGCACAGTTTCCATTTCGTCTTCATCTACTTTATTAATCACCATTTCGCGATTAATGATTTGAGATGAATTCGTTGTAATGACCACATCTTTTGTTTTGATATCATGTTCGTTGAGTGTTAGTTGAATTGCATTCACTAATGCGGCTGGATTTACCACTTTTCCATCTAACATCGTATCGACTGTTGTTGGAATCGTCACACACTTAGTGACAAGCGTTTTATCTTTGTTTTGTTTTCCTAAAATTAGATTAATTGATTTTGCCCCAATATCAAAAACAATTAAATCTTTTTTATGTTCAACTTTTTTTACTTTTTTTGATTTGGTTGGTGATTTAGTCTCACCCTTTTTAAATAACGTACTAATATCTGTTTGTAGTAATTTTTTCAGATCAAATTTTTGTTTCGTGTCTCCCACAACTTTCACTCCTTATCAAACCATCTTCTGTATAAAGCTCACAGCCATAAACTATGGCGTATAAAGTACAACAGCTAACCGGTCCTTTTTATTTACTTATATACCCTGGTATTTATATTTTATAAAATTATTTCATTTTAGATTCAAAGGCTAACTTGCTAGAAAAGTTCGGTTAACACTCCCTGGTCATAAACCGACCATTTCGGTTCCCCTTCACTTGGTACGAAAGCAACCGGCCAGTTCACCATTTCGCTCAATCCAGATTCAAGCCGCTGCTTTCCTATAAAGTCTGATAAAGTCTTTGTGCTCAAAACCCGATCACAAGCTTTCTCATGACTTTTACGGAAACCAAACCGTAGCAATCACCCTTTTATTCAATCCAGGTTCAAACCGTTGCTTCCTAGGAAAGTTTGATAAAGTCTTCGGGAATAAACCATCACTTCATCATAGCCTATCTATTGTTTTCTGATTAGATAGCCTTGATACTGTCTAGTACTTTCTCTTCATTTTTACATCTACTTGGTGAGTGACAACGAACCTTAGTAGTTAGTTATCCTTTAAGGGCTACGGAAGCAAAACACGCCTTTCACCCTTTTATCCCAATCCAGGTTCAAGCCGCTGCTTCCTAGGAAAGTTTGATAAAGTCTGCGGGAATAACCCATCCCTTCGATTTCTCTTCACTTGCTACGGAAGCAAAACACGTCTTTCACCCTTTTATGCTACATATTTTCATACATGGTAAACATTGGGGTCATAATTGAAACGATGATAAATCCAACCACGACTCCCATTGTTAAAATCATTAGAGGTTCAATCATCGCCGTTGTTGTTTGAATTTGATGTTCTAGTTCGTCATCGTAAAAAT
>JBOFCV010000439.1:0-8479 GCA_051646305.1 Turicibacter sp. | reverse complement strand
CGAACCCATGCAAGTTCTTTACGAAGTAAGTTTTGACGTTTGTCTTCCATAGCTGATTCTAATTGGATTCGCTCCATTTTCTTTTCAAGGAATAGCGAATAATTTCCATCATAACTATATAATTGACCTTTATCGAGTTCGATAATTCGATTGGTTACACGGTCTAAGAAATAACGGTCATGGGTAATCATAATCAAGGACCCTTTACGTCCATTTAAATACTCTTCTAATTTGTTAATCGTGTCATTATCTAAGTGGTTGGTCGGTTCATCTAAAATTAAAAGTTCGCAAGGGGTAATTAAGGCAGAGGCCAGTGCCACACGTTTACGTTGTCCACCTGATAGCTCACCCATTTTTTGAGAGAAGTTTTGAATACCTAGTTTAGTTAAAATGGACTTCGCTTCACTCTCAAGATCCCACAAATTCATTCGATCGATGGTATCCTGAAGTCTTAGTAGACGCTCATTCATCGTATCATCGTAATTAGCATGAAGCTTATCAAGTGTTTCTTGATAGTCACGTAACAAATTCATTTCAGGCGAATTTCCTTTAAAAACTTGTTCTAAAACAGTTGCCGTTGGTTCAAAGTCTGGATTCTGAGATAGATATTCAATACGAACACGATTTGATTTTGTAATGCGCCCTGTTTCAGGTGTTTCAATTCCTGCTATAATTTTTAATAACGTAGATTTTCCTGTTCCATTCACACCGATTAATCCAATTTTTTCACCTTCATGGATTCCAAAGGATACGTTATTAAGTAAGGTCTTAACCGAATAACTTTTACTTATATTTTCAATTGTCATTAAATTCAATAGTCTCACCACAGCATTCTATAAGGTTTCTGTTTCTATTATACCTTACTTTTTAGGTTGTTAAAAGGAGGCGTCACCCACATTCACGGTTACATAAAAAAAATCTCGATTATCTTTATAATCGAGAGGGGGATTGATGACTTGTTAAATGTACGAAGGTGGAATGTGTTAGTAAATTTACAAGTTAGGGAAGTAGTGGCTTTTTGAATGAAAGATGGTTCTCCTCAATATATGGCAAATTCATTTGATAACGAATACTGATACATCTTACCACGAAAATAAGAACTAAGGCGATATATGAACTGTAGTGAATATTCATAAAGGATTGTAAAATCCAAAGGGTGGTAGCTCCTAGTAATGAGGCAGAGGCATAGATTTCTTTTTTTAGGATAACAGGTACTTCTTGGGCTAAGACATCGCGAATGACCCCACCACCAACAGCTGTAATCACACATACAAACAAGAAGGTCATGAAGTTGTAATCAAGATCAATGGCTTTAAGACCAGCGGCAACTGTAAAGACGGATAAGCCAATGGCATCTAATACAAGAAATGAGAAATTCCATTTGATTTTTCCTTTGATTAAGATAATGATTAAAGTTGAAACGATGATAGTAAACATATATTCATATTTTGAAAAGAAGATAGGAATTCCAACATCGGTTACCACATCACGAATAACTCCACCACCAATTGCTGTTACGGTAGCTAAAGTTAAAATGCCAAAAAGGTCCATTTTCTTTTCAATTGCACATATGGCGCCAGAAGCGGCAAAAACAAACAACCCAATATATTCAAGCACTGTAAATAAATCCATATAGATCCTCCCCGTTAGTTTTAGTAAATTATAGCAAGTCTATTTATTTTATGTCAATGTTAAGGGGAAAGAAACAGGATAATGAGATATAAATAAAACGCCTGTGGCGCTTTTGGAATCTAAAAAATGTTGTATATATATAGTTTATGGAAATTAGTGCTTAATCTAAGGTGTTAGAGATCGTGCTGTTCATCACAACACCCCGAATGTTCTCCTTTTTTTGGAGGAACTGGATCATACCCAAAACTTCCCCATGGACTACATCGTAAAATTCGTTTGATTGCAAGATAGCCACCCTTTAGTGGACCATGTATAGTTATGGCTTCTAGGGCATAGTGTGAGCAAGTAGGTGTGTAGCGGCAACTAGGCGGAGATAAGGGAGAAATAAATTTTTGATAAAAGTAGATGAGTGAAAGCATTAATTTTTTCATGAGTCACGCCCTTTTATTATAGTAGACTAAACGAAACGGTTTATATATCAAAGGTCAATCAGCTCTTATAGTCAGACTCTTTACCAAGCAAGGGAAATACAGTGACCTATTAATAGTAAATAGGTGGAAGAGGTATTTTTCTAGCTGAATACAAGGAGAATTAACTCTTATCATGTTAATAAATTAACTTGGCTTATAGGAACGCACCCAACCGAATCATCTATAGCATGCGATTATATTTATTAGGAAATTTTTTAGTATATCTTGATATAAGCTAAAATTATAGTTTAACATATCTATTATGGTATCATGTTTGAAAATTTGTTTCAACTTTTTGGGGTTTTGCATAGTATATGTAGAAATAAAAAATTTGTTTTTAAATTTTAATGAGGTGATGAATATGTGTGGAATATTTGGTGTAGTTAATTACACCCGCAATGAAGTAAAAACACCGTATGATGTAGCATGTGTGTCAGCGGTTGCTCATCGTGGTCCTGATGAAGGTGGTTTTTATTATGACAGACATGTCTTTTTAGGACACCGACGTCTCTCAGTGGTGGATTTAGAGATGGGAAAACAACCGATGAGTTTTCAACATTTTAGTATGGTGTATAATGGTGAGCTTTATAATACAGAAGACATCCGGCATGAATTAGCAGAAGCAGGTTATATGTTTAGAGGGCATTCAGATACGGAAGTCTTACTAAAAGCATATATTTGTTTTGGAGAACGTGTGGTTGAGAAGTTGAATGGGATTTATGCCTTTGCTGTGTGGGATAGTCGTGAACAAACCCTCTTTGTTGCAAGGGATCGGGCAGGTGTTAAACCATTATATTATAAAGAGACTGCCAATGGTATTATCTTAGCTTCTGAGCAAAAACAAATTTTAACTTATACGCAAAGTAATGAGATTGATTTAGAAGGGTTTCAGGAGTTACTAGCCTTAGGTCCATCACACACACCTGGACATGGGTTGTATAAACAAATTAAAGAAGTTAAACCAGGCCACTATATGCTCATATCAAATGGAAAAGTTGAAATGAAACAGTATTGGGAATTACGTGCAAAACAACATGAAGATGATTTTGAAACCACAGTTGAAAAAACAAGAGAAATTTTGATGGATGCCATCACAAAACAACTTGTTTCTGATGTGCCATTGTGTACCTTTTTATCAGGAGGGGTAGATTCGTCGGCCATCACAGCCATTGCAGCAGCATCAAAACAAGATCTTCACACTTTTTCAATTGATTATGAAGACAATCAAAAATTCTTTAAGGGAAATGATTTCCAAGTATCACAAGACAGTGAATTTATTAAGTTGATTTCAGAACAAAATAAAACCATTCACCATTCTTGTGTTATTACAAACCAAGACTTAGCGGATGCATTAGTTAACGTGGTTCATTTGCGAGATATGCCGGGGATGGCAGATGTGGATTCTTCATTGTACTGGTTTTGTAAAGAAATTAAAAAAGATTTTACAGTGGGATTATCAGGTGAATGTGCGGATGAAATATTTGGTGGTTATCCTTGGTTTTATCGTGAACCCATGAATGGGATGTTTCCATGGCTTCGTGATTTAAATGTTAGAAATACCTTGTTAAAACCAGAGTGGCAAGAAAAACTGCAACTTGTTGATTACGCGAGTTCAAAATTTAATGAATCCATCGCATTGGCACCAGTTTTAGCGGGTGATACGTTTGAAAATAATGAAAAACGCCAATTAACGTATTTAAATATTAAGTGGTTTATGACGACGTTACTTGATCGAAAAGATCGAACAAGTATGGGGGCAAGTCTTGAAGTCAGGGTACCATTTGCCGATCATCGGTTAATGGAATATGTCTATAATGTACCTTGGGATATGAAGTTTTATAATCAAATGGAAAAAGGATTATTGCGTAAAGCGTTAGATGGTGTATTACCTGATGAAGTTTTATATCGCAAAAAAAATCCGTATCCTAAAACACATAACCCACAGTATACAGCTATTGTACAAGGGTTGTTAAGAGAAGCGTTAGCGGATAATACCTCCATCTTACATGAGTTATTTGATGCCGATAAATTATATCGTTTAGCTAATAGTCAAGATGAAATTATTACACGTCCATGGTTTGGTCAATTAATGACACAACCACAGTTGATTGCGTATTTATATCAGTTCCACATTTGGTATCGCGATTATAAAATTACATTTAAAGGTTAAAAAAAAGCTCGAATGTCTTGATGATGAGGCATTCAGAGCTTTTTCTTTTGGAATTTTTATGTGGGTTGAATATTTAACCCCAACACGCCTATAATAAAAAAGATTAGGAAGATGGTGGGAAAAATGTTAAAAATAATTGGATATCTTCTGGGTAGCCTATTTGTTATGTTTATTGGGCTCCTTTTTATAAAAATTAAAGTGAAGATTATTTGGAATGATGTAGATCATTTTATTCAGATTCGATACCTTTTTTTAAAGTATACGTATGATTTAAAGGAAAAGGTGGATTTAGTGACTGAGAAAATAGAAGAGCAGGTCGTTGAGTTTGCACAGGCTACGAAAGAAAACGCTCAAGCACAATCTCCCTTACATAAAGTAGATATAAATGCAAATCAGGATGTTCATCAGATGGATTCTCATGAAGTGGAGAAGCTAGAAAAAAAGAAAGTGATCATTGATGAAGGACTTGAGCATAAAAAAAGAGTCAAACAAAAAAAGCAGGTAACGAAAAAGATTGAAAAGATAAAGGCTGAAGCGAAGCTCAAAGTATTTTTTATTCGGGTGAAGCAAATTAAAATGTATATTCAAAAAGGGCGACGCCTCATATATCGATTGATTGGCCGCATTCATGTGCATAAGATAGTGACAAGTTTAAAGTTTAATGTGGAAGATCCCATGTTAAATGGTTACTTATATGGGGGGCTTTGGACTGTGAGTGGCCACTTATTTCATTATGTAACATCACATGTAAAAAAAGTAGATGAGTTAGATTATGATATTCAAACTCAGTTTAGTGGAAATAATATTTTTGTGACACTTGAATGTATAGTTTCAATTACATTAGCCGATATTATATTAGTCTTACTTTTATCTTTAAAAGATTTGTTAATTATTAGAAAAACATATAAATTAAAGGAGGAAATGTATTAATATGAGTGAACATCCTTTACATAGCTTAATGAAAGCATCAATGGAAAATTTGAAACAAATAATTGATGTTGATAGTATCGTGGGTGAACCAGTTAAAACAGAGCAAGGGGAAACAATTATTCCAGTGTCCAAAGTAACCTTTGGATTTGCAGCCGGAGGAAGTGATTTTGAAACAAGCAAAGCCTCAACTGGAGACCGTCCATTCGGTGGAGGGACTGGTGGAGGTGTCTCAATTACTCCAATTGCTTTTTTAGTTGTTAATAAACATGGCGTTGAATTAAAACACGTCGAAGAGAAAACTCATTTAATTGAAAAAATATTAGAACAAGTTCCAAAAGCTATTAATAGTATTGCAGAAGAATTTGAAAAAGGATCAGATGATTTATCGACAAATAATTGGGATTAATAACAGGATAAAAAAGATGAGAGAAACGAGTGAAGAATATATTTACTCGTTTTTTATTTTATTTACCCCACCAAATTTAGAGGAAGAAAGCAAACCTTTAGGAACACACGAACCTGCGGTTTATCTAAATCGTGTAAAGATTTGATGAGGGGTGTCTACAAAGATACTTTTATTATTAATAGGATACCCCCTTCTAAATGGGAATGGTATAAATAAGCAGGGTTAACACTGTTTTAAATGGGAAAAATAATGATGTCTTCTGTGTTAAAACATCTATACATTTAAATAAAGAGATTTGCTTATTCGTTATTTTTTTCACAAAAATTAGAGACTGTCCTTGTCGTATCAATGATTATTGGATGTGTTAAAAGAAAAAAATAAAGGTTATAACATTTTTTGTTGAGATAGGGATGACAATAACAAAAAGATGTAGTAAAATTTTGTTGTATATCATGAAGAGGTGATTATTGTGAACAGAGCTGACGTCATTGAAAAACTATTTGATCTTGTTGATGAAACAGCGATGATCATTAGTGCAGAATTAAAATTAAATTATTTACATGCGTTGTGTGAGACGTGTAAAAATATTATGTCACAAGATGTGAATCAGATGTTTAATGATGACATTAAGCAAGCTCTAGAAACACACTATGAAGAGTTAGAAGGATTAGAATTTACGCAAGAAGAAGTACGTAAAGCACTTCAACTTGGGATCTTAAAAGGTTTAAAAGCAGAAAGGCTGAGTAATGAAATTATGACCCCAGATTCAATTGCGATGATGGTTGGTTACTTAGTTTCAAAATTCATTCCAGATATGAC
The DNA here is from genome assembly GCA_051646305.1 of Turicibacter sp. Lineage (GTDB taxonomy): Bacteria > Bacillota_I > Bacilli_A > MOL361 > Turicibacteraceae > Turicibacter. The sequence goes on along the minus strand of JBOFCV010000439.1, from coordinate 2,052 downwards.
CCATTTAAATATGGCTGACTTAAGTGTTGGAACAGGGAATTTCTTAACTGCAATTCTTAATTATTTTGAAAAACAACCACACTTAATTTATGGAGTAGATGTAGATACTGATTTATTAAAAATTGCATATACACTTTCTGATATGCAAGAACACGAAATTCAGTTTTATCAACAAAGCTCTTTAAAACCATTGCTTATCGAACCTTTAGATTTAATTATTGGTGATTTACCAGTTGGAACAGCAGATATCAGTGATTTAAGTTTATCGTTAAGTACGATGGGGATTAATTATTTACCATATCTGTTAATTGAAAATCATATTCAATACTTAAAACCAGGTGGCTATGCATTCTACGTCATTCCAAATGATTTATTTAGTCAACCTCATTCATCACATTTCCACGAATTGCTTTCGAAAGAAACATTTATTCAAGGTGTTTTACAACTGCCTGAAACAATGTTTAAGAGTCAGGAATTTGGGAAAAGTATTTTTATTATTCAGAAAAAAGGGGATAACATTTCTCCAGTTAAAGAAGTGTTGCTAGCTGAATTACCAAGCTTTAGTGATGCACAAAAAGTAAATACGACATTAAGTCGCATTGAAGATTGGATTAAAATGAATAAATAACATATGGAGGGTTTATTATGTCTAAAATTTTATCAGTTAATGCAGGAAGTTCATCTTTAAAATTTCAACTACTAGAAATGCCAGCTGAAAAAGTAATTACAATCGGATTAATCGAGCGTATTGGATTTGAAGATGCAATCTTCACTATTAAATTCGATGGACAAAAAATAGAAAAAGTATTACCGATTTTAGATCATGAAGTAGCAGTTAACTTATTATTAGAAGCTTTATTAGAATTAAACATCGTAGCAAGCTATGATGAAATTAGTGGGGTTGGACACCGTGTTGTTCACGGGGGAGAAAAATTTAATACTTCAGTTGTTGTTACACCAGAAGTGTTAGCTGAAATTAAAGCATTATCGGAATTAGCACCTTTACACAACCCAGCTAATGCGTTAGGAATTGAAGCGTTCGCTAAATCGTTACCTCATGCGATTTCAGTTGCTGTGTTTGATACAGCATTCCATCAAACAATGGAAGATGATGCTTATTTATATCCAGTTGCTTATGAATGGTATGAAAAACATGGTATCCGTAAATATGGTTTCCACGGAACTTCTCACTTATATGTTTCAGCACGTGCAGCCGAGTTATTAGGTAAACCAGTTGAAGAAACAAAAATCATAACGATTCATATCGGAAATGGTGGATCTTTATCAGCTGTTAAAGGTGGGAAATCTGTTGATACATCAATGGGATTCACACCACTTGCTGGAATCATGATGGGAACTCGTTCAGGAGATATTGATCCTGCGATTTTACCATTCATTATGGAAAAAGAAAACTTAACAGTTGATCAAGCTGTTAATGCCTTAAATAAACAATCAGGTTTATTTGGAGTATCGGGTGCATCTTCAGATATGCGCGATATTTTAGCTTTAGTTGAAGCTGGAAACGAACGCGGAATCAAAGCATTTAACTTATATGTTAAACGTATTTGTGATTATATCGGATCATACTTTGTCTATTTAAATGGCGTTGATGCGATTGTCTTTACAGCAGGTGTTGGTGAAAACTCAGTTCCTGTCCGTCAAGCAGTTGTTGAACGCTTAGGGGCATTAGGAATTACATTAGATAAAGAAGCAAACAACTGTCATGGTGTAGAAGCAACGATTTCTACTGCAGACTCAAAAATCAAAGTATTTGCTATTCCAACAAATGAGGAAGTAGTTATTGCACGTGATACATTTGCATTAGCTAACTAAGTATATTTGATTTTAAAAAGGTGATTCCGATGGAGGAGTCACCTTTTTTTGTTTTAGATAACGTGATGTAATAGAGATAATAATGACAAGATTATATTTGAAAGTGAAGGTAAGTAGTTGCCTAGGGATAAGGGAATACGAAGTATTTTTAATCATGATTAGGATAGATGTGGTTGGGGAATGAAACTTTATCAGTAAACTATGAGTCTAATAGAAGAT
>JBOFCV010000424.1:0-11386 GCA_051646305.1 Turicibacter sp. | reverse complement strand
TCCTCACTAAATTTCGAATCAAATATAGTAGGGAGAGGTCCATTTTTTATCAGTTTGATTGGTTTCCTCTCATTTAGCTTACTAAAAACCATCTCAAAAGAATCAGTTTCGTCTAATTTAATAGTGATCGTTTGGTTATCACCTTTTAATAAATAGGTGTTATCATCCCACAATTCATAAGTTCCTTTATTCACATCAATATTATTGATGTATTCAATAAACGTTTGATCATTTTTATCAAAAGATAGTTGAACAATATACTGATCGATGAGTTCACTTTGATAAACCCCCTGTAAGGTTATCTTTTTTTGCGTTGCACAGCCCATTAATAATAGAATAAATAATAAAGAAATGATGCGACCTAACTTTTCTTTCATTTTATCCCCCCTCCATACAAACGATACCATATTATGGTTTTTAATCAATACTATGTCACGTTATTTATCTGTTAAAAAACCGATCACCATTCATAAACTTATGATTGGGATACATTGATTAGTTGAGTCGTTCCAAAATACTTGGATATCTTTCTACGAACCGATACACCCGGATATCTTCATAGTCGTACTAAAACTTCAAATAGTAAAAATTAGTGCGACTAACATATAGACACTGTTATAAAGAACATACGAAGTCTTATCTATTGAAAAAAGACGACATCAATTTATTTGATGTCGCCTTTTAGATTAGCTAATTAATGAAAGGGGCGATCAATTGTAATGACAAATCGGTACCCCGGATGAGTTTTTCTCATTTCAGTTATGACATGCTCTTTAACCATATCATCCGTCATTTTTTTTGTCATTTGATCCGTATCAATTACTAGATCAAAAATTAAATTCTTCGTTGGCTCTTTCCCAACAATTCTTAAATCATGCATCGACAAAATAGCAGGATGATTTCGGATAATTTTTTCAATTTCACTTTTTGCTATCATAATTTCTTCTGTTTCAATAGCAACAGGATCCATATGAATCACTAAGTAGATACCCAACGCCTCTGATATTTCACGTTCCGCATCATCAATGATCTCATGAATGGTCATAATATCGATATCACTTGGAATTTCAGCATGGATCGTTGCCATCACTTTCCCAACCCCATAATTATGAACAACTAAGTCATGAACACCTGTAATAAATTGATTTGATAAGACACGTTCATAAATATTAGCCACTAACTCTGGATCAGCTGGTTGTCCAAGTAATGGATCAATTGTATCTTTTACAAGATTGTAGCCTGAATATAATATAAAGAGGGCTACCGCAACTCCGGCATAGCCATCAATCGGAAACGTTGTGAATTTAGCAGCTAAAAATGCAACAAACACACAACTTGAGGTGAACACATCGCCCATTGCATCCACAGATGTTGCCTTTAGTGCTGATGAGTTGATTTTTTCTCCGAATATTTTATTAAAACGACTTAACCATACTTTCACCAAGATTGAAATTCCTAATAAAATGAACGGTAACCATTCAAATTGGATCGGAACAGGATTCATAATACGGCTAACTGAAGATTTGATAAATTCAACTCCAACTAACATCACCATAAAGGCAACGATTAAAGCTGAAATATATTCTAGGCGACCATGACCAAAAGGATGATCCTTATCCGCTGGTTTACTCGCTAGTTTAAATCCAATCATCGTGATCACTGAAGATGCCATATCTGATAAATTATTGAACGCATCTGCCGTAACGGCAATACTTCCTGTTATGATACCAACACTAAGTTTCACCCCAAATAATAAAACATTTGCAATAATTCCGACGAGTCCTGCAACGTATCCATAGGCATTACGAACACTTTCTTTCTCCGTGGCGTCACTATCTTTAATAAAAACCTTAATCAGAAAATTAGTAACCATCCTATTAGACCTCCAAAAAACATATTCTTTATCATTATTTCCTATTATACTTATCTTATTCTATCAATAAATTCCAATTAAGTCCAAAATATTATCATCAAATTCCTTTTTATATCTTATGACACATGTTAAGATACGGTTGGAGGTGTATTTATGCAAAATTTTACGTATCACAATGGAACTAAAATAATCTTTGGTGCGAATACCCAATCTTTGGTGGGTTCCGAGTTAAATCCTTATAGTAAGAAAGTCCTTCTTCATTACGGGGGTGGCTCAATCAAAAAAAGTGGCCTATATGATACCATTTTAAACTCACTGAATAACGAGCGCATTGAAGTTGTGGAACTGGGCGGAGTTCAACCTAATCCACGTGTCTCTCTTGTCAGAACAGGGATTGATATTTGTCGCACCGAAAAAATTGATTTCATCTTAGCTGTCGGGGGTGGAAGTGTTATTGACTCGGCAAAAGCAATTGCTGCCGGTGTGAATTATGATGGTGATGTTTGGGATTTATTTACAGGTACTCCTATTACCCATGCGTGTTTGAAGTTAGCAACTATTTTAACAATTCCTGCTGCTGGAAGTGAAACAAGTAGTGGGACGGTCATCACGAATGAAGAGGGCGACTATAAGCGTTCAACAGGGCATCCAACGCTTCGTCCTATTTTCTCAATTTTGAATCCTGAATTAACGTATACATTACCAACTTATCAAACATCATGCGGGATTGCTGATATGTTTGCACATGTAGTGGAGCGCTATTTTACAAATACAGCACACGTTGATTTAACAGATCGTTTATGCGAAGCAACCTTTAAATCTATTATTGATAATGGCTTACGTGTGATGAAAGAACCAAATAATTACGATGTTCGCGCCGAAGTCATGTTATCGGGAATGGTTGCACATAATGGGTGGTTAGATATGGGCCGTCTAACGGATTGGGCAAGTCATAATCTTGAACATGAATTAAGTGGTATCTATGATATTGCACATGGTGCCGGCTTAACCATTATGATTCCAGCGTGGATGAAATATGTTTATAAACACGATATTAACCGCTTTGCACAGTTTGGAAACCGCGTGTTTAATTTAGATATCAACATGCAAAACCCTGAAGAAACAGCTTTACTAGCCATTGAAAAAGTTGAAGAATTCTTCAAAGCAATCCAGTTGCCAACACGTTTTAGTGACGCTAATTTACCAAGTGATCAAATTGAGATTATGGCTAAAAAATTAGTTGAAGATCGTGGACACAGTGGTAACTTCGTACACATTAAAGAAGCAGACGCAATTGAAATTTATAAATTAGCACTTTAATCATCCTCTTTACCCTACCATATAAAAAGGCAGATTCTTCATGAATCTGCCTTTTTTGTATACGATTTGATTTAAGAACCTTATGACAACCATCTTCTTTGTATAATAGATCTAAATTTAACTGTATCGTTGTGCCACTCTATAAAACCTTTCAAATTAAATCTTTCGAAGCAACCTGTATGTTTTGACTTCAATCCACTTAAATACCTACAGCAACAATTAACCATTTCTGCCTAAGCTATTGGAGCAGTTTTAAATGATTGAACTAATATTTTTGTAAACATAAAAGCCACATATGCTATCACAGCTGTTGTCACATAAAGCTGCAACCCAGAAATTTCTTTTACTATAGGAGCTAATGATTCATATCCATTTGCTGTTAAGTAAGCAGACATCTTCGCTGATGCTACAACCCCAATGGCCATCGGGAACGTTAAAGCTGCAAGTCCTGGATGAAATGAATTCTTGAAGAACTTTGGTGAGTTAATTAAAATTGTTAATAATGTCAGTAAAATAATCACATATAACCCGATAACAATTATCTTATTAGGCTCACTAAATACGTTTAGGTAACTTACCAAACATAAACTACTCGGTGCTAATAAAATACATAATGTTGGAGTTAGCATCTCAGGTAAAGGTTTCGTCACTAAACGATAAAGTTTAAATGGTAGAATCGTTAAGAAAACAATAATTCCGTAAATAACGATAATTTTTGATAGTTGTGGCTCATTCATTGCCCCTCCTACAACTGTTGAAACAAGTAATCCATTATACGTCACAAACCAAGTAGGAAGAAATGTATCTATCTTTACCCCTTTGATTACATTTCTATACGTAAAAATTAAGATATGCGTGACATGAATCACAATTCCTGCTAACCATAATAACTTTCCAACCATGGGTTGATAGGTAAAAATATAACTCCCAATAATCATGGTTAACATAGAAAATGTGGCATATAAACTAGCCGGTACAACATTTGAGTATTCTTTTTTAAACGTTGTAAAATAATAAGTAACTTTTATAATCGCTGCTAACCAAACAAAGCTAACTAAAAATAATGTTAAATGTCTTATCCACGTAAAACCAAAGGGAAGATAGGCATTGGCTAATGTGGCAGCCCCCACTGCTGTTGCAATGACACCAACAGGAAGATTCTCTATTTTTTTAAATAAATGATTCATTTTATCATTCAACTCCTTCTTAAAAACTACTCATATATAAACTCACAATTTTTCGTACTATGGAAAAAATCTGAGTAATCTATTTTAAAGATTGGCTTTTTAACATTTGATATATTAATTTTTTCTTTAATCAATTGCGTTAAAACACCAGTGTAAGATAAATCACCTTGAATAATTGCCCCATATATAATGCCATCTTTATGAATTATCTTTTTATAATTTCCTTGCTCATCTAACTCAACTTCTACCACAAATGTATCATCCGCTGGTTCTGGTGTTCCAATTGACATCGTTGGAATATGCAAGAAATTCATTGTTGATTTGCTTGCAAAGAAGTCCGTTAATTCTTTTTTCACCCCACACATATTAGATGCGGCAATGATTCCTTCTTTTACGGCTGCTGGCCAAATAGGATTACGTCCTGACACATCGCCTGCACCATAAACGTCTGCTACATTTGTTTGACCATATTCATCAAATAATAAGCCAAATCTGTCCGTTTCAACGCCACTATCTGTTAAATAATCAATACTTGAACGAACCCCCGTAGCAACAATTAAGAAGTCACAATCTAAAGTTTTCCCATTTGATAAGACTAATTGTTTAATTGCACCACTTTCATCTACAACAACTTCTTGGGCTGCTGTATCGTAATATTGTGTCACGCCTTCGTTTGAAAACGCATCTTGATATTTACTTGCGGCTTGTTTATCTAGTTGGAGTGAAAGCATATGAGATTTAAATTCTACAAGTGTTAACTCTTTACCATAATGCAATAAACCTGTTAGGGCATCGATTCCAACAAGTCCAGCCCCCATAACAACAATATGATTTGCTTTTTGGGCCTGTTCTTTTATTTCAACTGCATCTTCTAGCGTTCTTAATCCATATACACTCTTTGCTTCATTTAAATTCTTGACTGGGGGGAAGAACGTATTGGCCCCTGTTGCTAATAACACTTTATCATACGTCACGTGATCGCCATTTGATAGGATTAACTCTTTTTTAATTGGGTCGAGATGCTTCACTGCAACCCCTTTTATCCAACTCACTTGATTATTTTCAATAAAATGATCTTCAACAAATTCTAATTGCTTTACATCTCTGATTCCTTCTAAATAATGATGTAAAATACAACGTGAATAAATGTACTCATCTTTTGAAATCAAGGTAATCTTAGCACTTTTATCTAAATCTCTTATGTGTCTAACTCCACTTATTCCAGCTGCGGACGCTCCAACTACTACATAATGCATTATTCTACCTCCTCAAGCGTAATGGCAGCCATTGGACATTTAGCTACACATTGTGGGGTTTTTGACTCAACCGATAAACACATATCACATTTCATAATATATTTTTGTTCAAAACGATCCGCTCTTAACACCCCATAAGGGCATGCCATAATACACATATAGCAACTTGCACAACGAGATGAATCATATAAAACATATCCTGATTCATGTTTGGCCATGGCTCCACTCATACACGTATAAACACATTCTGGCAAATCACAATGACGACAGAAGATAGGTGAATTTTTTCCTTTACTGTCGATGGTGACACGATTTCTTGAATCCTCACTATCATGAGAAACAATACATGCTGTTACACACGTTAAACAACTAATACATTTACTTCGATCTATTTTTATTCTTTTCATTTTAAACCTCTTTTATCTTACTAATTTTGACTGGTGTGCTTTTATATGAAGGCTCTTTTGAATACGTATCGTAGAGTGACGGTGTTAACGCATTCGTTTCAATATAATGGATAGGTGCATACAGTTCATAGTGATGCACAGTATCTGAAATAATCGCGACGAACTTTTTACTGACACCATTTACTGATGTAACTTCTACCACGTCTTTATCCTTAATATCTAATTCCTTTGCACGTTCGGGATTGATGTGAATATACGCCTCTTTACTAACTGCATCAACCACATAAGGTATTTCTCGCGTGCGGGTTTGGGTATGCCATTGCCCAACTGTTCCACGGCCAGTATTTAAAAAATAAGGATACTCATCAGTGGTTGGAATTGGGTTTTCAAGTGGGGTCTCAAAAACGAATTTAGCTTTTTTAGATGGAGTGTAAAATTGATTGTTTTCATAAAGTCGACGTTCATTATCCGCTAAAACATCGCCTTCTTTAAACGGCCACTGTATTCCTTTTGAATCCGTTAAATCATCAAAGTTTACCCCTGTCATATCACACGGCATGTTTTTTGAACAAGCTTTCATTAATTCAAATACGGCTTGTGGTGTTTCCCAACCGTTTAATAATGGTCCCATTCCTAAAGCCTCACCTAATTTATAAATCACATCAAAGTCAGACATTTCATGCGCTTCTTTCTTTAATACTGGTCTTACAGGTGATAAACGACGTTCTGTATTAATGATAGTCCCCATTTTTTTCAACCCTGATACAACGGGGAAGAAGACAGTGGCATGACTTGAGGTATCTGTATCTTCATAAATATCTTGGACGATTAACAGCTCCAAGTTTTCCATGGCCGTTTTAAATGTTTCATTATTAATCCATGAATGACGTGGGTTTGTACAAAGCACCCATAATGCCTTAATTTCGCCTGCATTTATTTTTTCGATAATGACATTATAAGGTAACGTCGGTGCTATTGGTAAGTACGATTCATCCATATTTAAAGCTTGTGCAACCGCCTGACGTCTTGCCACATTATCATAATCACCACCACCGTATAAACCAGCTTGATTACTATAAACGCGTGATCCCATTGCATTACTTTGACCTGTTATTGAGTTTGCCCCAGTCCCTGGTCGTCCAATATTTCCTGTCATCAACGCAATATTTATAATGGCTTGTGCGCTACGCACGGCTTCATAGCCTTGATTGATTCCCATGGTCCACCAAAGTGAAACATTTTTTCCATCATGAATTAACTGTGCAAGTTCCTTGACTTGATCTTTTGAAAGATTGGTTTTTTCTTCAACTTGATCTAATGTAAAATCAGCCACAAACGCTTTGAACTCCTCAAAGTTTTCTGTGTATTGATCAATATACGTTTGATTAATATAATTTTTCTCAATCAAGACATTGGCAAGGGTATACAACAAGACAAGGTCACTTTTTGCTTTTAATCCATAATAATAGTCCGCGTTTTTAGCTGTTTCAGAAAAGCGTGGATCGATGACGATAACTTTTTTATTTTCCATTTTATTAGCACGAATTCTTCCCCAAATAATAGGGTGAGCAACCACAGGATTCGCTCCGATTAAAATAATCGTATCTGATAATTCAAAATCGTTTAAAGTATACGGAGGGGCATCAAATCCAAAGCTTTGTTTATGGGCAACCACACTTGTTGCCATACACAATCTCGTATTTCCATCTAAATTTGCTTTTAAGTAATCGCGCATGACATGACCAACTAACGCCATTTCCTCCATTGCAAGCTGTCCTGTACTCAACCCTGCAACGGCACTTGGACCGTGATCTTTGATAATCTGTTGCAATTTTTCTGCTGTGTAATTAAACCCTTCATCCCAAGACACATGTTTAAAACTACCATCGGGTTGCTTTATTCTAGGTAATGGATTAGGTTTAAAGATTTCATTTTGTTTTTCTAAGTTTAAACCTTTAATACAAGAAAATCCTTTATTAACCGGATAATCTTTTGTTGGAACCACTTTTTTTATTGTGTTATTTTCTACTAAGAAATCTAAGTTACAAGCCAATGAGCAATAATTACACGTAGATTGAATTTTATTCATCATGTTCTCCTTTCAAGTAAAAGCAATTTTATTAGAGATACCAAAACAGCATGTTCTAACTATTTATTTAAGACGTATTTTACGCCATCCCAATAGACATTATGTTTGACGATTGCGATATCATTCACTGTTACATCTTTCATCACCCAGTTTTTAAATTCCATAAATCCTGTTCGATCGACGATATATCCAATATGCTCTTTTCCACCTGGGGCACCTCTATCGATGTACTCAGATACATAACTGTATGTATTTTTAATAATTTTAACGATACTTTCTTCATCAGCCCAGATCATAAAATCTTCTGCTAAACGCGGATTTTTCTTACCTGTTCGTCCCATAATGACCAGACGATAATATTTCTTTTGACTTCTCGTCCAAGCAGCGGTCGGACAATTGATAACACATTCTCCACATCCAATACATTTTGAATGATCACGCACGACTTTCATATTCACGGCACTCAATGCTCCCGTTACTTTTTTATTGCACGCACGCACACAAGCCCCACATGACACGCAGCGATAACGATCATATTGAGGAAGCGTCATTCCCATAATTCCAAAATCATTCATTCGAACTTTAATACAGTCATTTGGACACCCTGTTAACGCTACTTTAAAATGTAAATCATTTGGAAAAATTTCTTTTTCAATTCGTTTTGCAAATTCGGTTGTGTTGTAATTTCCATAAGGACACACTTTATTTCCAATGCACGCAGAGACATTACGAGTTCCGGCAGCAGTGTAACCTTTACCAGGAATTTCTTGATTAATATCTAATGACTCAATAATCGGCTGAAGCATTTTATTGACTTCAGGGATATCTTCAAACTTAATCCCTGGAATCTCAAATCCTTGACGCGCTGTTAAATGCACGGTCCCATTTCCATACGTATTGGCAATATCATATATTTTAAGTAGATTATCTGCTTGTAAACAACCACCGGGAACACGTACACGAGAGGCAGTAATTCCACGATTTTTCGTTACACGAAAGGCATTTTTTTTCAATTTCTTCGTATTAATATCCATGGTCAAACCTCCCTAGTCAATTAAATATTTACCTTTTGTATAATTAAATACCGGTCCATCTAAGCAAATGTAAACATCATCAATTTTACAATGTCCACACTTTCCTATTCCACAACACATTTTACGTTCTTGAGAAATCCAAATCGCATCTTCTGTTATTCCACGTTTAATACATTCTAAAACAGCGAAATGCATCATGATAGGAGGGCCAACCACAATGACTGCCACATCTTCCATATTTTTAAATTCAAGATTGGGAATATACTTCGTGACTAATCCCGTATGACCTTGATACTCAACTGGTGCAGAATCAACAGTTAAAATAACTTGGGCCTGCTGTTTCCAAGAGTTGATATCATCTTTAAACAAGACATCTTGAGGTGATTTAAATCCTGCAATCAACGTGAAACTTTTACATTCTGATCGATGAGAGGCAAAATAATCTACTACACCTTTGACTGGAGATAAACCTGTTCCTCCTGCGATAACAACTAATTCTTTATTTTTATAATCGTTTATGTCAAATCCATTTCCATAAGGTCCACGAAGCCATAATTTTTCTCCGGTATATTTATTAAATATTTCATTCGTTACGGTTCCCACACGACGAATCGTTAAGTCAATGAAATCCTCACCGATGCCACTCACAGAGATAGGAGCTTCTCCATACTTTGGTAATGAAACCTCAAAAAACTGTCCAGGTAACACAGGCCCCACGTACGCCATTCGGAAGGTATATTCTATCTCGGTATGTTTAATAACCTCTTTAATTTCTGATAAAAATGGAACATATTCATTCATACTCATTATTCCACCTCTTCCATTGCTTTTTCTAATTTATTAATACAACCCGTGATTGAAATATATTCTGGACAAATATCATCACAACGCCCACATCCCACACACATATGATAACCAAATCGTTTTTTGTAATCATAAATTTTATGCATCACTTTAAAGCGCATCTTTTGTCCATTTTTAGGTCTAAACGAATGACCACCTGCCATATCTGTAAATCCATTTACCTGACATGATGCCCAAACACGACGTCGCTCTCCAGCCTTCTCGTTATCTTTATAAAAAACATCTTGCATCGTAAAACAAGTACAGGTTGGACAGGCAAAATTACATCGACCACACGCAATGCAACGCTCTGAGTATTCATCCCACATCGACGATTTAAAGACACGAGTATCTAGATTGTCTGGAATATTGACATGCTTTTTATTTTCTTTAACAAATTGTAGCTCTAATTTTTCTGTTTTTGCTTCAACGTGTTTAAAAGCTTCAGCCAACGCTAAACACTTAACATCGACATAGACAAAGGCTTCATCACAATGGAAATACGCATCGTAGTGATCACTTTTGTTTGTCTTCATATCTACACAAAAACAATTTTCGAAACTGTGCGCGCAACCCAAAACCATAAACTTCACACGATCACGGTATTTTTTATAGTAGATATCTTCACAACCATTACGAAGATAAATTTCATCCATTCGTTTAACGGCATGTAAGTCACAACTTCTTAATATAACTAGAAGATCTTGTTGATTCATATCTGCCTCTTTTGTTTCATTTTCAGTAAAATAAAATAATGTTTGTGTGATGGGTAAGAGTACTTCTTTAGGTGAGAATAATGATTTTTCTTTTAGCTCCATATCCTCGATAGTTGAAATTTCACCGTATCTGATACTATCCGTATCTGAGAAAGTACCTTCACCCACAAATCGTTTAGGACCATAGATTACATATTTTTTTTGTAAAGAAGAAAGAGCCTGATTAAAGGCTTTCTTATCCATTTTCAATCCCATTGTGAGACCTCATTTCTATCATTTGATTTTCAATTGTGCTCATTGTACTATAATTCACAATTTTTTAATGTGATAAATATCACACTTTTTCATCTTTTTGCTCAAATATTCACGATTTGAAATATTTAGCCAATGCATTTTGATTGACAATAACCATTTTTTTATTTTCATACTTAACCAAATCTAATTCAACCAATTTTTTTATTGCCCTTGAAACAGTCTCGCGTTGAGAACCTAGTAGCTGGGAGATGTACATCACACTTAGCGGGAGATCAATCAAAACACCTTCGCTCGTTTCAAGTCCATAATCCTTGCCTAACTTCCAAAGCTTAGCAGCTAACTTTTTCTCAATGGCCAAGTTAGTCGGAACATTTTTTAATTGTCGATAGGTTCTTCTAAGTTTTTT
>JBOFCV010000355.1:0-3557 GCA_051646305.1 Turicibacter sp. | reverse complement strand
CTACGCTAATCTTAGCAACGGGTTGTCTTTTAATTAAAGTATTCCCTGGATTCTTTGTTGGAATCTTTACAAATGACAAGCATTTAATAGATTTAGCGATAGGTGGATTAAACATCCAGGTGACGACACTCTCAACGATTGGGATTACTATTTTAGGAGCAGTTTATTTCCAAACGATAGGTGTTTCGAAAGTAGCGATGTTTTTAAGTTTACTAAGACAAGTGATTATTTTAATTCCATTAATCATCGTATTACCGAGATTTTATGGGTTAAATGGCATTTGGATTGCTCAACCGATGGCCGATTTATTGGCGATGATGATCGTCGTGGTATTTTTAATTTTAAATTTCAAACCGTCAAAGGCAGTTTTTATAAGTGAGTGAGATGAAACATGGAGATAGCTGTTTTCTTCATTAGGAGGCCTTAATAAAGAAAAGTATCTGATTAACTAAAGGATACAATGAAAAAAACATGCAATGGATTTATGAATCTGTTGCATGTTTTTTTATAGCGTTTAGTTGGGTGGAAAGGATTTAATAAAATAATTAAAATCCCCATTGCACGTTTAATTGTGTTATGGGGATTTTTCTGATGAGTTATTAACTTGGCTGTTAGTGTTATTTACTGATCCTTTTAAGGAATACTTAACACCAGTGCTATTTCACTATCGACGCCGTTTAGATAATTTTCAAGGGTTTTTTCAATCTCAATGTCTGGATATAAAGAATCTTTTTCGTACCCTGTTACTAGCTCAAAATAATTTGTTGAATACCACACGGTAATGGGGGAGTTATTTAAATTGAAACTTTTTAGCTCTCCGTAATGATTAACACTACCACCCGTTTGTGTTCCAACAAGTGTGCAATCCAACAGTTCTTTCATCTGAATAGAATTAATGATTGCCGATGAAAATGTATTTTCTCCAATCAATGTGTAGACTTCAAAATCATTTGTCGCTTGTAGCTCTTGTAATGTCTTGATCATAGGCTCAAAAATAGCTGAGTTTCCACCTGAATTATATCTCATATCAATCACAATTTTTTTATAAGGATTTGTATTTATCTCATCAGAAACAATCTGGATAAATTCTTTCATAGGTAAAGTTTGGGACTCTTCGCAGCTATTATATTGAATAAAATACGTATGCTCATCTAATGCCATCGCACGGTAAATATCTTGTGGAGCTGTAGCAGGTACCTCATTCATAGTTAATTGAACAATTTTTGCGTTCATGACTTCTTCTTCAGTCATTGATTTGACTTCAAATTGTTCTATCGGACTATTATCATCTTTTTGAATGGACAGCATAATGGATTCACCTTGATCAATAACTTCAAGATATTCCAACGCTTCTCTAAAATTTATTGTATTTGAAAATTGCTGTTCTGCCCACACTTCGTTATCAAAACTCATAATGGTTTTAGCTCTTTTAAATACATCTTCGATGGACATATCATTAATAGCGAGTAATTCGTATCCAAGATAGTGTTGGTTTTGTTCCTCCAACATCATCAAATGCCAACCCGTACTGAATTTTACTATTGCAAACCCTAAGGCATTCAAGTGTTTATATTGGGATTCATTATATCCCACATTAGTATGTGCATCACCCACAAGCGATAGAAGGTGTTTGAGAGAATAGTAATAATCACTGTCACTCAAATTTGAAATGTTACTCACAATTTTGTTTTTTTTGATTTCAAATTCTTCTTTTGTCATATTTGCATATAAATTTTTGTGTTTTGTCTCTAAGGTGTTGCTTAAAAAATCTAAATCTTTTTCTTTAGAATCAGCAGAATTTGTTTGTATGTTTGAACAACCAGGACACACTAAAAGAATAGCTACTAGTGCGACTGCTGCAAACATAAAAGATTGTTTTTTCATCGTTTTCCCCCAGATAGGATTCATTATTATTATTTAATTTAGAAGAATAAAAGTTTGTAAATTGAAATAAGATTAAGATCATCAGAGAAAGAGATCTAGTTACATAAGACACGATTACGTACCTTCTGTGTCACTTTTTGGGTTATTTTTGGGGTTACTCACTAATTTTCATATGTTTTTTAATTGTGTTAATTTGGTTTTGATAACAAATCACTGGGAATATAGCTAGTATGCCAAACATCAAAAATAAAAATGTTGAAGTCGTTAATTCAGTTGTGGAAAGCCATTTCCACATGAAAAGGAAGAGACATAAGAGTATGAGGGACAGATAAGCATTTCTCTGTGGTTTGTAATAACAAAGTTTATCTTCGGCTGATGTGTGAAGTTCAAAATATTTTCCATCATTAAGCTTTTCTACGATTAAAAGTTCTTTATTGTAATTCCCTGGTGAAGTAGCTATTTTTCCTTTTCCCTCACCATACGGTCTAAATCTAATTTTTCCCATTGACCAGTTTAAATTAAGATTTTTAGTCATAACCGTATAGCCGATTTCTTCTAAAAATTGTTTATAGGCTTTCAATTCTGAATTTGACTTATGAGCAACAAATTCAATGTAATATTGATATTTATTGGGCTCACATTTTTCAAATTCGAAAATAAGTTTACCTGTTTTAACTAAGCGATATCCTTTTTCAGACATAGAATTTATCCAATCTTGTTGGGTATCGATAAATCCGAAAAAATAACGAACATATTTTTTGCTCATAACTAACACTCCTTCATCATTTGATTTGCAATTTTAAGTATTTCATTTAACCGATTTACTTCCTGTTGAGCAGTTTGTTTTCCTAAAGATGTGATGATGTACTCTTTTTTTCGTCCATTGTCAGCTCCATAAGGCTCAATCCATTTTTTTTTAAGTAAAGAATTGATGGCACCATATAGTGATCCGGCACCTAGTACTAATCGTCCCATTGTTTCTTCCTCTACGAATTGCATAATAGCATATCCATGTTTGGGTTCATATAAAGACAGAAGTATAAAAAAAGTTACTTCTGTCAAGGCACCGCCTTTTACATTATCTCTCAAAATATCATCTCCTTTATTACGGTTACTGTAATGAATATATCAGTAACCGTAATAGTTGTCAATCATATATTAACTATATATTTCCACATTTTGAATGGATGGATATAAAATTTTTCATGGTATTAATCCAAAAGCGTAAAGAAGAGTTATTTCTTTTACTTGCTTAGATCATCTTAATGTAAAATGAGCATGCTTAATGCGTTTAGTGATTCCAATAATGAATGGAAGTGTTTTTGAGATAAAAAAATCACACATCGTATTTTGATGTGTGATTTTTTTATCGTTATTTATACAAAACAAGGGCTTTAAGCAGTGCGAAAAATTCTCTAGCGTAATAGGTTGGAGCAAATTGAATCCGCGATGGACTGCTATAAAAGGTAACGTGTTGATAGCCGTTTCGCTTGGCTAAGATGCTACTTCTAAAGCTATGAAAATCAGAAGTGACGACTTTTATTTTTAAATCTTCAATCTTTTTCTCACTGTGTTCTTCAATTTTTTGCTTAGAAAATTTAAAGTTTTCAAATGTATTCTTGGATTGGTCTTCGAGGATGATCTTTGAATCGTCTACACCATTTGCTACTAAA
>JBOFCV010000396.1:0-2539 GCA_051646305.1 Turicibacter sp. | reverse complement strand
TCATTAAAATCGATGCGAAAGAACGTTTCATGAGCAAGTTAACAGGTGTATCAGATCCTGAACAAAAACGTAAAATCATTGGAAATGAATTCATTTATTGTTTTGATGAAGAAGCTTCTAAACTTAAAGATATGAAGTATCTAGCGCAAGGAACATTGTATACAGATATTATCGAGAGTGGAACAGATACAGCTCAAACCATTAAATCTCACCACAATGTTGGGGGATTACCAGAAGATATGCAATTTAAACTAATTGAACCGTTAAACACTTTATTCAAAGATGAGGTTCGTCAATTAGGATTAGAATTAGGATTGCCAGAAGAAATTGTATTCCGTCAACCTTTCCCAGGTCCAGGACTTGGAATTCGTGTATTAGGTGAAATTACAGAAGAGAAATTAGAAATCGTTCGTGATTCAGATTTTATCTTACGTGAAGAAATTAAAAAAGCAGGACTTGAACGTGACATTTGGCAATACTTCACAGCGTTACCAAATATCAAATCAGTCGGTGTTATGGGAGACGAACGAACTTATGATTATACAATCGCTGTTCGCGCTGTTACCTCAATTGATGGGATGACTTCAGATTGGGCACGTATTCCATTTGAAGTATTAGAAAAAATATCAGTTCGTATTGTAAATGAAGTGGCACACGTTAACCGCGTAGTCTATGACATTACCTCAAAACCGCCTGCAACAATCGAGTGGGAATAATCATTTAATTTTAAATGAGATGACTCATCCATATATGATTAAGAGCACCCTAACATTTAAACTGTTAGGGTGCTCTTTTTTATTAAACATAAACGTTAAAATGAAATCATTCGTTTATACAGAGTAATGGATTAACAGGGAGAAGAGGAAAACATGTCTGAATCAGATAGTTAGAGCAATTGTTTTGATATCTCAGGAAGCTAGGTGCTCATCACTATTAATATCTAAGTTTAATCTGCATATAATTGAAATAAATCATACTAATCTGTGTAAAATTTCAAAAATAATACAATAATAAATTATAAATGTATAAAACTGGATATTAATTAAGAAAAGTGATGTGATACTATGACAACTCCAACTGATAAAGAGTGGCGTTTATTATATGACGCAGCAATAGCATTTAAAAATATAGAACCCTGGAGCGCAATATTTGAAAATCAATTATTCGTCGTTGTTGATCCCGAAACTAAAATAGAAGGATTTTGTTGTGTTATGGGAACCCAAGGTGAACATTTAGCCTTAAGTGTTTATCTAGGACGTGAAGGATTAAAAAGTTATCAAAAAATGTTTGATCTCCATGAGGATAATATGTGGCATCCACAATATATGAAAACACTAATGGGGCAAAATTGTTTAATGGTTAGCTTTGAAAATCGTAATCAAATCGACCATCGAGATTATAATCAAATTAAAAAGTTAGGATATAGTTTTAGAGGAAAGAATGCTTGGCCAAAATTTAATGAGCATTGTTCGGGTTTTTTACCTGTTTCACTTGAATCAGGTTGGCAATGTCGTTTCTTAACATGCGCTATTAATCAAGCCATTGAAATTGTAAAATTAGTAAAACAAAAACGCCTTATGTTGCCTGATTGGAATCAAGATAACTTTACTTGTCGACAACTAAACAATGAGTTAGAATGGGAAACGACAACAATTTCAACGGGGTGGTTATTAGAGAAAAACTACAGTGAAAGTTATTTTGAAAATGATATATTAGCTCATAAAATTAAAAAGGTTGCTAAAAAACCAATCTCATTTGAATGTATTCAATTTTTATTACCAGACCCTGTTCAAAAGACAACAACTGATCGCCCCTTTTTCCCACTGATCACAGCCATGATTGAAAGAGATAATGGAAATGTGGTATTTGCAGAAATGACAGACTCAAGTCTTGAAAGTAAAGAAGAAATCCTCACAAAATTATCAAGATTTTTTGCATCTGAAATACAATTTAGGCCACAAAAAATACTGATTGATGACGATGATTTACAAGGACTATTGCAAGATATATGTCAAAAGTGTGAGATAGAATTAGAACGAAATCAACAAATAGATTTTGCTTATGACTTTATGAACCATGTATTAGATCATTCTGATGAAGAGTTTGAAGAAGATGACATCGAGTTGAATGAAGAAGTTGATTTAATGTTATCTACAACGAGACAGATTTGCGAAATTATTGTCAGCTCAGATTCGTTATGTAAAAATTTTACCCCTAACGTACGTTCTCATTTTATTAACGTGATTGAGCTGTTACATGTGATTATGGTCAGCAACTTTCAAGAATTTCCGGAACGTTGGAGTTGTAAAAACCTCGAAAAAGCATGCAAAGATATTTTGCCGAGTCTTATAGGAAAAGAAGAAATGAAAGACGTTTTTACTATTATTAATGAGTATTTATTTATTGCAGGTCAATCTAATATTATGCCTAACTACAAATTACTTCAAATAACGCTAAAAAAGGTATACAAAGAGTTTTATCCTATAACAGACATAAAAGGATTATAAGTTGTTATTAAGTAACTAAATCGCCTAAAAAA
>JBOFCV010000309.1:0-16349 GCA_051646305.1 Turicibacter sp. | reverse complement strand
TCGCAATCACGCTTTGTAAATTATTTTGACCATTACTTTGGAACAATAGGCGTTGGTTGTTAAATAACTTGAACGCAATCTCGGGATGAGAAAGCGCCACTTTATTTAGATAATCTGTGATATGACTCAGCTCAGTATTCAATGATTTGATATGTTTCAATCGGGCCGGCGTGTTAAAAAACAGATGATTAACCTCCATCTCTGTTCCTTTTCTCATTAATCCTGGCTCATTTGCTAATAAATCTCCACCTTTAATATGAATGTGTGTTCCCGTTTCAAGACCTGCAGATGTCCTAACATGAACATCTGAAATAGAGGCAATCGACGGTAAGGCCTCACCCCTAAACCCTAAGGTTTGGATTCTAAAAATATCGTATTGCGTTTTAACTTTACTTGTTGCATGACGTTCAAAGGCAAGAACCGCATCACTTGCCTCCATCCCCTCCCCATTATCAATCACTTTAATTTGTCTGATTCCTGAATCTATTAAGTGAATTTCAATTTGGGTACTTCCTGCGTCTACTGCATTTTCAAGCAATTCTTTTACAACCGAAGCAGGGCGTTCAATGACCTCACCCGCTGCAATCATATTGGCTAATTGTTCATTCATGCGCAAGATTTTGCCCATACGTCACCTACCTTCTTCTATTATAAGAGTTAAAAACTCAATCATCTACATGTAAACTTAATCTTTTTTTTCATACCTAAACGATACCTTTATCCCTAACCTTTTATCGCTTTATAAATGATGACGACAACTTTTTATATCCAGATATAACAAGAGTTAACCCTATAAAAAAACTTACTGTGATCTATATGGTTATGATAACCGTTTAATTCCGATTGAAAACATTACGTTATTGAATATTTTACATCTAAACAGCTAAGCACATTGCTTCACAGTTGATTTTATTCAATCCGCAAACAAAAAGTCTTATCTTAAGATTTAACTAATTAACTTTACCTTTTAACTCATATAACATCGTCATCGCTTGCATCGGCGTTAACTGATTAATATCAATCGCTTTGATTTCTTCGATCACATGCTCATATGGATTAATGATTTCAACTTCCACAGGCGTTTGTACTAAATCTATCTCTTGCGTGTCAAATAATGATAATTGCTTTTGACTCGCTACTTTTTCACGCTCTAGATCGGTTAATAAATATTTAGCACGACTGATTAATGATTTAGGAAGATTCGCAATTTGTGCAACATGAATTCCATAACTTTTATCTGAAGGGCCTTCCATCACTTTATGCATAAAAATTAACTGACCTTGATGCTCTTCTGCACGAACGTGGCGATTTTTAAGCATGGGACATTTTTCTTCTAGTTGCGTTAACTCATGGTAATGCGTCGAGAATAAGGTTTTCGCTCCAATATGGTCATGAATAAATTCAATGATTGATTGAGCAAGCGCCATTCCATCAAATGTAGCTGTTCCACGTCCGATTTCATCTAATAAAATTAAACTATTTTTAGTCGCATGTTCTAAAGCATAATTTGTTTCAATCATTTCAACCATGAACGTACTATGTCCCGAAACTAAATCATCAGCCGCTCCGATTCGAGTAAATATTTGATCAAATATAGGTAACTTTGCTGATGAGGCGGGTACATAACACCCAACTTGAGCCATGATTGCAATATGAGCCATCTGTCGCATATACGTTGATTTACCTGACATATTCGGTCCAGTAATTAAAATAATTGACAAATCATCCGGCATCACACAATCATTTTCTACATAGTGAGTTTCCTGTAATACTTTTTCAACAACTGGATGGCGTCCCTCTTTTATATCAATCACTTGATTTTGATTTAGACATGGACGACAATAGCGATTCTCTTCACTAATCGTTGCAAAGGCTTGTAACACGTCAAAGTATGAAATAACTTTTGCAATTTGTTGAATTTTAGGTATTTCTTGTTTAACCGATTGACGAATATCTGAGAATAGTTCATATTCTAATTGAATTGATTTATCTTCAGCATTTAAAATTAAATTCTCTTTTTCTTTTAATTCTTCTGTTATATATCGTTCGGCATTCGAAAGGGTTTGCTTACGTTCATACCCTATATCATCAGGTAGTAAATGTAAGTTTGCTTTACTAATTTCGATGTAATATCCAAACACTTTGTTATATTTTATTTTTAAAGACTTTATTCCTGTCTTCGCGCGTTCTTGTGCTTCAAGTGCTAAAATCCACTCTTTTCCATGGGCAACGATGTATCGATACTCATCTAACTGTTGATTGTACCCGTCTTTAATGATTCCACCTTCTTTAATACTTAATGGCGGCGCAACAACAATGGCTGATTCAAGTAAGTTCGTGATAGATGAACAATCAACTAATCGATTCAATTGATTTTCAATACTTGGCATTGGAATTTGTAATAATAATGATTTGATGTGTGGAAGTTGACTTAGTGAACGATTAAGTTGTAATAAATCACGAGCATTTGCATTTCCAAAGGCAATGCGTCCACATAATCGTTCTAAATCATAGACTTCATCCAATAATTGTTTTAACTCTTCTTTCACCATATAGTTTGAAATGAATGCTTCCACGATATCTAGTCGCTCTACAATCGTTTGCTCACTAATAGAGGGGCGCTCAATCCATTGTTTCAATTGACGACTTCCCATCGCAGTTTTCGTCTTATCCAAAAGCCAAAGAAGTGATCCTTGTCGTGATTTCGAACGAATCGTTTCTGTCAGTTCCAAGTTACGGCGTGAATTATAATCTATTCTTAAATAATCTTCATTTTTATTAACGCATACTGGTTGTAAATGCCCTAAGGTATTTTTTTGTGTCCGCACTAAATAATTTACTAAACGTCCAAATGACGCATGTAATCTAACATCTTGCAATTCTTGAACAAGAATTTGATATTCAATTGGAATTTGAGTGTCCAATTCATACGAAATAACAATATGTTTTAAGGCTTTTAACGAATCAAAAATAGCTTCATCAACATCTTTTCCAATAATAATCTCTTTAGCACCTAAGCTAATAATTTCTGCAATCAGAACTTGCTGTTGCTTCGGTAAAAGCATCGCAAAATTTTCTCCCGTTGATAAATCACTATAAGAAAGACCAAAGTGTTCTGCCAATGAAACGACTGAAACAATAAAATTATTCTCTTTTTCATTTAATGCTGTCTGATTCATCACAGTTCCTGGCGTTAACATGCGGACTACTTCACGTCGGACCACACCCTTAGCCGTTGCGGGATCCTCAACTTGCTCACACACAGCCACTTTATATCCTTTTTCAATTAATCGATTTATATAATTATCCGCTGCATGATGTGGAACCCCACACATCGGAACGCGTTCTTTCGATCCGGCTTCTCGCCCCGTTAATGCAATTTCTAATTCTTTTGATGCAAGTAAGGCATCTTCAAAAAATAGTTCATAAAAATCACCTAATCTAAAAAAAACAAAAGAATCTTGATAATTTTCTTTTATTGTTAAGTATTGTTGCATCATCGGTGTATATTGTGACTTATCTCGCATCTAAAAAAACTCCTTTGTCCTATAGGTTATAAAAGTTAGTCATTTGTGTAGTAACCTATTTTTTTCTAAAATATTCGCACAATACGAAACAAAGTTCGTCTCTCTTGTAACATTGCGTCTTCTATTATTATAGCATAATCTAATATAACGTGTCCTATGTATCTTCTTCCTAAGATTGATGACTTTTACCAATTAACATAATCTTCTTTTAATACAAATAAGACTTATCCTTGCCTCAACCACTTAACTTCTGGCTAAGTTCTCATCTCTAATAAGTAATCCCTTCTATTGCACATCTTACTTAATTATTAAGACAAAAATAAAAATACTTCCTGTTTAAACAGAAAGTATTCCCTTCTCATCCCTATTAGATTCATTTATGAAATCTATGTTATTTAGTTTTTATTCACCTTTACCAAATGGTGATTTATTTAAAAAGTGGGTATTTATTTGGTTAATTTCTTGATCTTCATCTTCCGGTTCACAATCATCTGATTCTACTGGACCTAAAATAGACACACGCATTTTTGTTTCTCCAATCACTTCAACGATCACTTCAAATTCAACCTCTACAACAATTGCATCATTTTCTATGCGGGCATCTAAGCAGGTGGGTTGTTGTACAGTTCGAGCGATAATTTCATCACCTTCGTATAAGCACTCTCTAATTGTTCGATGAACGTTTACATCATCTTCATAAGTAATTGTTGAAACAACAACCGAAGTTTGAGTATTTCCATCATGTGCATACCATAAATTGATATCGTACGACCCCATTACTTCAACAGAATTATCACATTTCTTTGCGATAAATTTGTGATTAATAATCCAACACCCTAAAATACTATTTGGGTTAAATTCAGGGCAAAGTTCTGATGTTATACAAAATTTCTTTTTCCCTTTTGCAATCACTGCTTTTGTTACTATCTCACGGATATCATTCATAATTTATCCCTCCTCCCTCATAATATATTCACTGTGTAGGCGTTTTGACACATAATTTGAAATAAAAAAAACATCTTAGTTTTCGCTAAGATGTTTTTTTACTTTATCTTCTATCAGATACGTCATGTCTTGAAATAACTCATTCAATTCTACTTGTCTATTCATGTATTCATTAAATAAAGGATTCATAAATAGGTCCTCTTCTATCTGTGCTAATTGTGCTTCAGCCATAGCTTTAGCAGTTGGTTTTTGATAATGAGCTAATTTTACAATTTCTTTTTGTTTAGCGATATACTCTTCATATTTTATTAATAGCTTATCATTTTGATGAACTTTTTGTGCCATTCTTAAATAATCTTGAATGACTTCATCATGATTTAATTTTTCGTCTAATTGCTTCAATGATTGTAACGTGGGTTTAATATTAGTCATTTTCTACCATCTCACCTTGGGCGTGCCATGTTTTAGTTTCATCTATTTTAACTTTAACAATTTGACCTACTTTTGAAATATCGCCTTTAAAGTTGACCAGTTTATAGTTTCTTGTATATCCTGCAAGTGTTGAATCATCATATTTACTTGTACCTTCCACTAAAACATCTACAGTTTTTCCTAGTAAACGGCTATTTCCCTCTTTAAATTGGCGATTAATCACTGCATTTAAACGATGTAAACGATTCTTTTTATCTGCCTCTGATACTGTATCTTCCATTTTAGCTGCGGGTGTTCCTTCTCGCGCTGAGAATATAAAGGTAAAGGCACCCTCAAATCCTACTTCTTCACAAAGCGATAAGGTTTCCTGGAACTGCTCTTCTGTTTCACCTGGGAATCCAACAATAATATCAGTAGTTAAGGCAACATCGGGGATAGCTGCTTTAATATCTTTGACTAATTGCAAATACATTTCACGTGTATATTTTCGATTCATGCGGTGTAACACTTCATTATTTCCCGATTGAACAGGTAAATGAATATGTTCCACTAAATTACCGCGCCTTGCTAATGCTGCAATCGTCTTCGCATCAAAATCACGAGGATGTGATGTTGTAAATCTAATCCGTGGTAACTTGCTTCTATTTAAGTCTGCTAATAAATCACCAAACGTATACTCGCGATCTTTAAAATCTTTTCCATATGCATTTACATTTTGTCCAAGTAATGTGACTTCTTGGTACCCTTCTTGTGCTAAATGCTCAATTTCAGCAATAATGTCCTCTGGCATGCGACTACGTTCTTTTCCACGTGTATAGGGCACGATACAATATGTACAGAACTCATCACAACCATACATAATATTCACATACGCCTTGATATTTCCACGACGGGTTCTTGGCATATTTTCAATAATATCGCCTTCTTTAGACCACACTTCTATTATTCGTTCTTTTCCCATTAAAGCATTGTATAAATATTCGGGTAACCGATGAATATTATGGGTACCAAAGATCAAATCTACTTGGGGGTATCTTGTCATCAATTTATTAACAACTTTTTCTTCTTGTGACATACATCCGCAAACACCTAATATTAAATCTGGATTATGACGTTTTAATTTCATTAAACGTCCTAATTCTCCGAACACTTTATTTTCAGCATTTTCACGGATAGCACATGTATTTAAAATAATGATATCGGCATCCTCTTGTTTAGGCGCTTTTGAATACCCAATTTCTTCTAAAATCCCAATTATCGCTTCTGAATCATGTTCATTCATTTGACATCCGTATGTTTGAATATGATATTTTTTTTCACTTCCTAAATTTCGAATAGAATCTTCAATGACAAAATCACGGTGAACATGAACAGTTTCACGACCACGTTTTCGAGCATCTGTTATATTTGGTCGGTGAAAATACTTACTATAGTCTTTTTCACCCTTTATTGGATTGACAGCTGTTGTTACATTTTTTTGTTGTTCGTTCATTTTCATCACCTATATTTTTAAAGTTTCTCTTCACAGTCTCTTTACTTTTTTCTAATTCTTTATTCCCCAAAGAATCATTTTTATTGTCTGACGATTACCTTTTTATTTTCAAACAATATTCTCTATTATACATTTTACAGTTCTAATTATCAACTTATCTAATCACCAATCCTGCCATATTCCTAATCAAAAAACTAAACACCCAAATAAAAGATGTTTCTTATTCCCTTACCTAAATAAATACCTAATCCTTAGGCTTTCAAATTATATTTTATAAAAAAAAGACTAGTGGGTCACTAGTCTTACGATTTACCTATTAATTATTGACGTGCTTCAACAATCAATTTTATCGCTGTGCGTTCTTCCCCATCAATTGTGATATCTGTAAACGCAGGAATACATATTAAATCTTTCCCTGTTGGTGCTACGTATCCACGTGCGATTGCAATAGCTTTGACTGCTTGATTGAGCGCTCCTGCTCCAATTGCTTGAACTTCGACTAGACCTCTTTCTCTAAAGGCGTTTGCCAATGCTCCTGCTACTGAATTAGGATTAGATTTAGATGATACTTTTAATACTTCCATGCTAGTCCCCCTCTTTTCTGTTTTACATTAGTAAGTCTATGCACCCCCTGTTTAATACATGACTATTTTTAAAGACTTATTTCCTTCTTCAAGTTGATACGGGTAATTGACTTAGCTCGTCCTGTCTTTTCATTCACATCGATTAAGACAGCATTTAGCTGCGATGAACCTGTTTCAACTGCATTAAAACGAATGGGTAACCCTGTCATAAATTTTTCAATGACATCAGCACGTTCAACTCCAATAACGCCATCAAGGGGCCCAGTCATTCCTACATCCGTAATAAATGCTGTTCCTTTACTTAATATACGCTCATCAGCTGTCGGTACATGTGTATGTGTTCCAACGACTGCACTTGCTTCTCCATCAACATAATATCCAAGTGCTATTTTCTCACTTGTCGCTTCGGCATGAAAATCGACGAAAATAATATTTGTTCTTTTCTTCGCTTCCTGAATCAATTCATCAACCTTTAAAAATGGGCAGTTATTAAATGGTAGGAACGTTCGTCCTTGAACTGAAATAACCGCAACTTCTAATGCATTCCACTTAATAAATGTTAATCCTTTTCCTGGATTACTGTCTGGGAAATTCCCTGGTCGCACTAAATATTTAGCATCGTCAATAAAATCAAAAATAGATTTATTGTCCCATGTATGATTTCCGAGCGTGACTGCATTAACCCCCATTTCCAATAAAAACTTATAATACTTTTCATTGATTCCCTTACCATGTGAGATATTTTCTGCATTTGCAATAATAATATGTGGCTTGTATTCTGCTTTGATAGCTGGTAATCTTTCTTGCAAAATATCTCTTCCTAGTGATCCATAAATATCTCCAATAAATAAAATTTTCATCATATCAGCCTTTCTAGTTGTACGCATTGTCATTTACTTTTTTTCATGCAAAGTAAATGATTAATTGTCGCTTATTTAACTTTATTCTTATAAATAATTTTATTCTGTTTAATTCAGTGGAGGAATTATTTGTTTTTTCCACCTTAATCATTCATAACCCATTTAATTATAACAAAAAGCTATCGATGACGAGCATCAATAGCTTTTTATTTCATCATTTGGTTTACTTTTAAGATTATCTTGCCGTTTCAACAACTCGTGTTTCACGAATAACCGTAATCTTAATGTTCCCTGGATATTCTAATTCATTCTCAATTGTTTGGCGAATCTCTCGTGCGACACGATGTGATTCAATATCATCTAATTGTTCTGGCATCACAACAACGCGAACTTCACGTCCTGCTTGAATGGCAAAGGCTTTATCTACACCTTCAAATCGTGTTGCAATGTTTTCTAATTGTTCTAAACGCTTCACATAGTTTTCTAAAGATTCACTACGTGCACCAGGTCTTGCAGCAGATAACGTATCGGCTGCAGCAACAATGACTGCGATTAAGCTTTTCGGTTCAAAATCACCATGATGTGAAGCTATTCCATCAATAACGGTTGGATGCTCACGGTAGCGTGTGGCAAGTTCAATACCAATTTCAACGTGGCTTCCTTCAACTTCATGATCGACTGCTTTCCCAATATCATGTAATAATCCGGCACGTTTGGCAAGTTTAACATCTTGACCTAATTCTGCCGCAATAATTCCCGATAGGAAGGCTACTTCAATTGAATGCTTTAATACATTTTGACCGTAACTTGTACGGTAATTTAAACGTCCTAATATTTTCATTAAATCCGGATGAACTTTTCCGATTCCCACTTCAAATATTGCATTTTCTCCGTATTCACGGATTCGCATATCCACTTCACGTCTTGTTTTTTCTACAATTTCTTCAATACGTGCTGGATGGATTCGACCATCTTGAACAAGAGTTTCAAGCGTAATACGTGCTACCTCGCGACGAATCGGATCAAAGCTTGATAATACGACTGCTTCAGGTGTATCATCAATAATTAAATCAACCCCCGTTAACGATTCAATTGTTCGAATATTTCGACCTTCACGTCCAATAATTCGACCTTTCATTTCATCACTTGGTAAGTTTACAACATTAACAGTGTAATCGCTTGTTTGTTCAGAAGCATATTTCTGAATAGCTAAGACAATTAACTCTTTAGCTTTTTTATCAGCTTCAAGTCTTGCTTTTTCTTCTTCTTCTTTGATGTATCTTGCCACTTCAAGTGACATTTCGTCTTCTACACGTCTAAAGATAATATCACGAGCATCATCTAGTGTTAAACCAGCAATCTCGATTAATTTTTGACGTTGTTCTTCTAAAGTTTCTTCCACTTTGCTTTCAAGACCTTTTAGTTCGAGTTGTTTTTCAGCTATAGCTTCATCTTTTTTCTCAAGTGCAATCTCACGTTTTTCTAAATTTAAAATTCGACGGTCAATCGTTTCTTCTCGTTGTACTAATCGTTCCTCTAGACGGACAAGTTCAGTTTTCTTCTCTTTAATGTCTCGCTCTGCTTCAACCTTAATTCGTTGAACTTCTTCTTTTGTCTCTAAGAGGGACTCTTTTTTCTTTGATTCAGCTTCTTTTTCTGCTTTTGAGATAAGTTGTGTTGCGGATTCACCAGCTTTTTCTAATTCAGCCTCATACACTCTTTTCCTCACTAAAAACCCAATACCAATACCTAGCCCTATTCCTAGCAAAATGGAGATGATGATAGATAACATTCTGTCCACCTCCAAAAAATTATAATGTTTATTTATGCGCCATAGATTTTTTTTCTCTATAGTTTTTTGCTTTGTAAGTATCACCTATAATACTACTCTTACTATTTTAATATTATTGTAAGAACATGTCAACAATTCCACACAAAACAAACAAAAAGTGCACCAAAAATGTGTGCACTTTCATAATTTTCTTTTATTCTGCTTCAAAAGTTGATTCTTCGCTCGGTATAATGTTCAATTCTACTCGGATTTTATTTGCGACTTCTTCCATTGTAGATGGATTTTCTTTTAAGAACAATTTCGCATTTTCACGTCCTTGTCCCATTTTTTCACCTTGATAAGAATACCAAGACCCACTTTTTTCTACAATATTGAAATTCACAGCTAAATCTAAAATTTCACCTTGTTTTGAAACACCTTCACCGTACATTACATCAACTTCAATTGTTTTAAATGGTGGAGCTACTTTATTTTTAACAACTTTTACTTTCGTAACATTACCTACGATATCCGTACCTAATTTAATTGCTTCTCCACGTCTAACTTCTAATCTAATCGTTGAATAGAACTTTAATGCACGTCCCCCTGGTGTAACTTCAGGATTTCCAAACATTACGCCTACCTTTTCACGAATTTGATTAATAAAGATGGCAATTGTTTTCGTTGTATTAATAGCACCTGATAGTTTACGTAAAGCTTGAGACATTAAACGGGCTTGTAACCCAACATGTGAATCTCCCATATCGCCTTCAATTTCAGCTCTTGGAACTAAAGCTGCAACCGAGTCGATAACTAAAATATCAATGGCTCCACTTCGCACAAGGGCCTCAGCTATTTCTAACGCTTGCTCTCCAGTATCGGGTTGTGAAATTAATAATTCATCAGTATCAACACCTAATTTATGTGCATAAGCTGGATCTAGGGCATGTTCAGCATCGATAAATGCTGCTGTTCCGCCTTGCTTTTGAACCTCAGCAATGGCATGTAAGGCAAACGTTGTTTTACCTGAACTCTCTGGCCCATAAATCTCAATAACGCGTCCACGTGGATATCCACCTACGCCAAGTGCTGCATCTAAAGCTAGAGATCCTGTTGAAATTGTTTCAATTTTTGTATCTGTTTTTTCACCTAACTTCATGATTGACCCTTTACCGTATTGTTTTTCAATACTTTTTAAAGCTTGCATCAATGCTGCTTCACGATTATTGCTCATTTTTAATCCTCCATTTTATATGCTTCATCTATAACATACCCATTTTTAACATGTTTTCCTTTTTGTAATTACATCATATCTCATTTTTTTTATTTAAGCAAGAAAAAAGACGAACAAATTTTCGTCTCTTTAAAAAACTATTCTTTTAATACCCCAATATTTTTATAAATATACTCAATTCCTGATGCAAGAGTTAAGACTACTGCTAATGCAATAAACACTTGATCAATCGGGAGATTGATTAATTCAAATGGATAATTTAATAATAATAATGAAGAAATCATAACAAATTGAACAACAGTTTTTAATTTACCTAGCCATCCTGCTGCAATAACAACACCTTTTGACGCTGCCATCATTCTAAATCCTGTTACGATAAATTCACGTGATAAAATAATTAAAACGACCCACCCCGGAATTAATGTGTTTTCTAGTAACATCAATAATGCTGCTGTGACTAATAATTTATCAGCTAGAGGATCCATAAACTTACCTAAATCAGTTACCATATTATATTTTCTAGCAATATATCCATCAATGAAGTCTGTTAATGCGGCAATTAAGAAAATGACTAATGCAAATACGTTAGCATATGGAATTTTATAGTCATTGAATGTAAATGTATTAAAGACTAAGTTTGGTATATAAAAGCTGATCACGAAAAATGGTATTAAGACGACACGTAATAGTGTTAATTTGTTTGCTAAATTCATAATTTCCCACCTATTCAAATTTTAAATTAAGACTGACATATTGATGCGGGATTGCTTGATCAACTTCAATTAACTCTTTATTAATCTGCAATTGAACAACTGAAACATTCCCGACATTTAATGAGACCATGCCATTACTATTTTTCAACATGTCACTTGTCACTTTATAAACGACGGTCTCTTCGTTTTTAAAAACGGTCCCCGGAATAATAGAGTTTCCATCCAACTTCCCATCTAACCAACAATCTCCTGTAAAAATCAAACTAATTTCAAATTCATCTGATTCTGTCGTAACTTCAAAGTTAGCTTCTTGATTTTGTTGTGAGACTAAAGACACAAGTGTTTTTGGTTTATTTTCTTCT
The DNA here is from genome assembly GCA_051646305.1 of Turicibacter sp. Lineage (GTDB taxonomy): Bacteria > Bacillota_I > Bacilli_A > MOL361 > Turicibacteraceae > Turicibacter. The sequence goes on along the minus strand of JBOFCV010000309.1, from coordinate 4,429 downwards.
ATTGTAACTTCATCTTTAACCTTTTCATTATCGGTGTCATGTTCCGTATTTATTAAATCTTGTGAATTTGGATTTTGTATAACAACTTCTTCTTTCGGTTTTTTATCCGTCGAAGAAATTTTATTTACCATTGCAACAATACCTGAACCAAGTACTAATACAACCCCCACTGTTAATAATGAACGAACCACATACAAATTGACTTTTTTAGATTTCTGTTTTTTTACTTTCGTCTCAACAGTCTTCTTTATTTCCTCAGAATAAAAACGTTGATAAATTTCATCTACATTTAAATTAACTACACCTGAATATTTTTTGATATACATTTTCAAATAAAACTGATCATATCGATCAAACAATCCATCTTCCACATTTTTCAAATGTTGAAGCGGAACCCCTGTTTGGTTAGCAATTTGTTCTAATGAGATATTTTTCTGTGTTCGTTGATCTTTCAAATATTGACCTAACAATTGATTTTTTTCCTTGTCAGAAAAATTCATTTTTAACACCTCCCACTGTTTCTATTCCAAAATAAACTATCTTTAATAATAACACACTCATTTTTATTTAAAAAGTGAATCTCATAAAAATTTACAGTTAACAACAAGTTAAATTCTAATTTTTAACGATTAGCCTTATATATTTCAATAATTACTACCTATTGAACCGCTTATCCTTTATCGTTTAATGTTATTTCTTATCTGTTGGTTATTAATACTGATGGTTATATCATTATCTAATCCTGAGTTACTTAAAAACTCTTTATTAGCATAACTATTTTGAATAAATTCATACATGTCAGGCGCAATCAATAAGTCAATAAAAAATTTATTTTTACGTTTTATTCCATTTGACCACTTTATTGAATCGACTTTACTTTAGATTCTTTATGTAACCCCAAAAACATTTTTACCACCTTATCAAAAACTTTAAATTTACACTTCAATATGCTTATTCAAGCGATTTAAATAGAAAATAAAAAAACGAGACATTTCTGTCACGTTCATTTTTATTTTATGGCATATATAGCGTTCTGTAAGCCATGTTCTGTTCCATTGTACTACAAACGGATGCCGCCTCGTACTCAGGTGATAATTATCTGTCTGTAGATTATCTCTACCTTCCATATGCGTTCATTTCCGCTCAGGAAGTGCCCCTACCAAATTTGGGTTTCTCGCTCGTGGGGTTTACCCGTTCCACTTCTTAGTTTCCTAAGACTATCGTCACTGTGGCACTTTTACAGGTAATAAAACCATATCACAAGGACTTAGGTTTTTTCCCGGCCGTCAACTAACTCATTAGCTGCCTTAACTTATTGTTTCGTTAAGCACGAACACTACAATCATCTCAGATTGTGCGAGCATGGACTTTCCTCAACGCAACTAAATGCGCCGCAATTACCCAAACGCTATGCATTAATTATGTCAAAACTTTAGTCAGATGTCAAATGTAAAAATATTCCGAAATTATCTCACTGCTAGTAAGTACAATTTTACTCCTATCTTAAATTCCTATGAAGTCTCTTACTAACTTAGGGGAATATCTTATTTTGATTCAACAATAACCTATGTTTAAAAATTTTTCTAACTCTATCATTTACATGATCTAATTTTATTTTATAAGGCGTGTTACACTTCGTTGTGGTTCCGAACTAAATTTTGATTCAATCGTGTACCAACAATAGAAAAAAGAAGCGGCTGACTCATCTATCTGACTATTTCAAAGACGAGTCGTTATTTTGTTTTTTTTAAACATTAGAGGAAACCCCTGCCCTAACAGCGGTATTTATCATACAAGCTTTAATATCATGAACCCAAGATTATGACCTTCCTTCCTAGCTTTTGACAGGAAACCAAGCTTTTTTCTATCCCTATCTACAGTTTTTTTAAAAATGCGCATTATTTTTCAACATTACCACTACTTTATCTCGATTTTTTCTCTATCTATTAAAAAATAATCAACTTTTCACGCCTAAAAGTTAATAAATGGCTATAGTTATTAGATTTTTTCCCTTTTTTTTGATAATATATACAATTAGGAGGTGTCTTATCAGGTGAATTATCCTCACAAAAAAAAATTAGTCTCTAATGAAAGCAAATCAACAACTTTTGGCAAACGTGGTATGTCTTTTGAAGAGGACCTTAACAAATCAAATGATTATTATTTAGCCAATAATATTGCGGTCATACACAAAAAACCGACACCGGTTCAAATAGTAAAAGTTAATTATCCTAAGCGAGCAGCCGCAGTCATAACTGAAGCTTACTTTCGAACGCCTTCAACAACGGACTATAACGGGGTATATAAAGGACAATATATTGATTTCGAAGCGAAAGAAACATCCAACATAACTCTTTTTCCACTTCAAAATTTACATATTCACCAGGTACAACATATGGAAAATGTACTTAAACATGGCGGAATTATCTTCATGTTAGTTAAATTTTCTAAATTAAATGAAATTTATTTGCTACCAGGTGAAAACCTTATTGATTTTTGGCAACAATATAAGGTAGGAACTAGAAAATCTATTAAGTTAGATGATTTTAAAACATACGGCGTATTATTAAAAGAAGGGGCCTATCCAAGAATTGATTACCTTAAAGTGGTAGAAGAACTATTCTTATAAAGATATAAAGGCGGTGACGATTATGAAGGAAAACAATCCATTTACAAAATTACTAGTAACAATGATGCAGTCCATTTGGACCATTTTAAAAGGCTTCTTACTCGTTGGTTTACTCGGTGGAATTGCAGCCATGATGATTGGCGGTTTTATCATCATAAAAACACTAGAAACAGCTCCACCTCTTGATATATCAAAAATATATGCGACTGAATCTAGCTATATTTATGATAAAGACGGAAAAGTGATTACTGAACTCGGTATTCAAAAACGAGAGTGGGTATCTTATAGTGATATCTCTCCTGTTTTAATTGATGCTATCGTAGCAACAGAAGATTCTAAGTTCTTTGAACATCACGGAGTTGACTGGCAACGTTTCTTAGTTGCATTCTTAACGAATATTACTTCGGGTGACTTTGATCAGGGAGCTAGTACCATTACCCAACAGTTAGTTAAACAATCCCATCTAACAAGTGAAAAATCTATTGAACGAAAACTGAAAGAAATTTACCTCTCAATACAAATCGAAAAAGTCCTAACAAAAGAACAAATCATGGAAGGATACCTGAACTTCACCCCCTTCGGAGGAAGTGTGAATGGAATTCAGAAAGCAGCTGAATACTACTTTGGTAAAACTGCAAATGATTTAAATTTATCAGAGGCTGCTACACTTGCAGGTATTGTTCAACGCCCGGCTTACCTTCGCCCTGATCAATATCCAGAAAATAGCGAGGACAGACGTAATACAGTCTTAAAGCTAATGGTGAAACATGGGTATATTACAGAAGATATGTCAAACCTTGCAAAAGCTAAACCTATTACAGACATGCTTGTCTATAAAAAATCAGGTGTTGATGATAAAACTCAATATCAATCATTTATTGATGTTGTGATTGATGAAATTCAAAACAAGTACGGATTAGATCCTTATTCTGGATTACAAATTTATACAACAATGGACACTGAAGCACAAACTACGCTTTATAAAGCGCAAAATGGGGAAGTTTATATTCCTGAAGAAATGCAATCAGGAATCATATACATGGATACAAAAACTGGGAAAGTTAGAGCGATTGGTGGTGGTTCAAGTCAAGAGGGAGAACGTACCTTTAACTATGCAACTCAAATCGCACGTCAACCAGGTTCAACTGCAAAACCTATCTTTGCGTACGGACCTGCTATTGAATATTTAGGTTGGGGATCAGGAACAAACATTACAGATGAACTGTATACTTATCAATCAAATAAAAACCAAGTCGTTCATAACTATAATTTAATTTATCAAGGTACGATGACGATGCGTTCAGCCTTAAATCAATCCTTAAATGTTCCTGCTGTTAAAGCCTTTAATGAGGTTGGAGCAGATAAAGTCCATGAGTTTGCTAAAAACTTGGGAATGCCTGTGGAAGATAAATTATATGAATCTAGTGCCATTGGGGGGGTTGAAACAGGTTACTCGCCATTGATGATGGCCGCTGCTTATGCTGCTTTCGGAAATGGTGGAATTTATAACGAGCCGATTACCATTGAAAAAATTATTCAATCTGATGGAACAACACTTTATTCTGATCAAAAATCAGAAAAAGTGATGAAAGAAGAAACAGCTTATTTAATGACGAATTTATTACATAGTGTTATGACTGATGGAACAGGACGTTCTGCTAATGTAAAAGATATGTATCTATCAGGTAAAACAGGAACAACCAACTTCCCAAAAGATATTCGCGAAAAACATGGTATGCCATATGGAGCCATTCGTGATTCATGGTTTGTTGGATATTCAAGTGAATATACAGCAGCAAT
>JBOFCV010000279.1:0-10321 GCA_051646305.1 Turicibacter sp. | reverse complement strand
GTGTGAGAAAAAAAGAGTTGTTGTTAAAACGATTAGATGAAATTGGCGTCTCTTTAAGTCAACGTGAAGGTGCCCAAGCGTTGCTAGGACTTGGTTCAGTGGGTCTTGAACAAGACAGAATAGATGATTATTCTGATTTGGATTTCTTTGTGATTTGTGAACAAGGATATAAAGCGCGATTCATTGAAAATATAGATTGGTTAGAAGATTGTTTTCCGATTTCTTTTATTCATAAAAATACAGTTGATGGCTATAAATTACTGTTTGCCGATGGGGTGTTTTGTGAGTGTGCTGTTTTTGAAACAGAAGAATTAAAGGCGATTAAATTTACCGATCCAAGAATTGTCTGGCAGGCTAACGGTTTTGATGTGGCTATATGCGAACCCCAATGTGCCCCTGTCATTCAACGTGTAGATGTCGACTATGAAGTGAATGAAACATTAGCCAACTTATATGTGGGGATGTGTCGCTATAACCGTGGGGAAAAGTTATCAGCTTATCGGTTTATCGGACAGTATGCAAAAGATCGTGTCCTTCATTTAATAAGTGTGCTTGAGACACCTGAAGATGTTTCAAGAGATCCATTTTCAATCATTAGACGATTTGAATTTAGGTATCCCATGTTTGTTGGTTTGCTTCCCAAAATAGTAGTGGATTACAATCATATCCCACAAGCAGCTGAAACCATTTTAGAATTTTTAAGCGATCATTTCACAGTTAATCAGGCGATGAAAGATGAAATCTTAAAGTTATGTGACAAGATACATAAGTAGTCACACCAAAAAAACATCGCATCCTTTTGCAAAGGATGCGATGTTTTTTCATTTGTTATTAGATTTAATAAAGACTGTTAAATTTAGGATGAGCCAACCAGTTAATTAAATCTTTCGAAGAACAAAAAGTATCACTTGGCATCAACTCGCTCTAAGCTTTGCACCACCTTTAAAAAGAAACCCTCACCCAACTAGACGGATGAACTGTGTGACAACGACTACTATGATGACAAGGTATAAACCAAAATTCACATAACTTTTCTTCATTGCTTCACGTATTGCTAGAATGGCACTAATTAAAATAAGAAGTATCATCATAATAAAGGATGTGAACTGCCCTCGAATGAAAATAAATTCCAACACATAAAGGATAGTAATAATTGCAAATACAATTTTTAATGGTTTCTCAAAAGTGTTCATTAGTTTCTCCTTTTATCAAGTGACAATAGCTTACATACGAGCCGATAATAAAAATCTATCTACAGGATGGGGAACCCTATAAAACTTAAATCCGCTGGTAATAAGAGATTTTGCGTCAGTTAGAATGATTGATTTAACTATATCTATCGACAAAACAGACTAACCATAACAAAAATTCAAGTTGCTTTATAGTCGTACTAAAATTTTCGAATGACAAAAATTAGTGCGACTAACATATAGATGCAGTAATAGTTTTGAAAACCCACAAAAAGAACTGAGGCTTATATCGTTATGATTATTTTTAATCGTATATTAAATGATATCCCCTGTCAAGAAATAGACTTGTATTTGCACCAGTCAATCTAATAGCATGTTTGGATTACCAATAGGAAGTATATAATTTTAGACAATTTTTTCGCTATGAAAAAGTCATAAAACAAGACAAGGACGTCTTCATATGGAACTATACAAAGGCCTAAAATGAGGAGAGGTGAGGAATCGCCGAAAGAATAATAAATTTTCCTGCAAAGAAAATTCATATATAAATTAGAGCGAATTTTGTATAATTATGATATAATAGATACGCTTATTTTAACCATGAGATGATTTAAAATCAGTTTTACCTAAAGATATGACTGATTTTAGCTCATCTCAAATTTTTTACAACACGAAAAAAGGTAAGAGTATCTAACAGTTTTTCTATTTAGTTTGTGGTTATCCCGAAGAATTTTCATTTTTTATATGTTGAACAGCTGGGACCAAATAATTTGATAGAACGGTATGCTTTTACCTTGATGACAGACGAGAAGAAAGGATGGTTGTTATGAAAAAACCGATGATTGAGTTTGTTGATTTTAGCTTTCAATATGATGCACAAGCCAAACCAACGCTTCAAAACATCAATTTAACCATCTATGAAGGTGAAAAAGTATTAATTGTTGGACCATCTGGATCAGGTAAGAGTACGATTGCTCACTGTATTAACGGATTAGTACCCAATATATATAAAGGTATTGCGTCTGGATTGTTAAAGATAGATGGTCGTGAGGCGCTTGCCGATAGTATATTCACTCGATCAAATTCAGTCGGGACAGTTCTTCAAAATCCGGATGACCAATTTATTGGGTTAACGGTTGGGGAGGATGTTGCATTTAAGCTTGAAAATTTAAATGTATCTCAAGTTGACATCTATGAAAAAGTAAAAGCAATTGCTAAGTTAGTAGATATAGAAACTTACTTGAAACAATCTCCGCATGATTTGTCAGGGGGACAAAAACAACGCGTTACTTTAGGGGGCGTATTGGTTGATGATATTCAAATTTTATTATTTGATGAGCCACTTGCAAACTTAGATCCGGCAGCGGGTAAACAAGCGATTGAGTTAATTGACTCGATCCAAACTAGAACAAGAAAAACAAGCATTATCATTGAACATCGTTTAGAGGACGTGTTATATCGTTGCATTGATCGTGTTATTGTGGTGAGTCAGGGACGAATTGTTGCTGATATGTCGCCCAATGAGATACTTGCTAGTACAATATTAGAAGAAGTTGGGATTCGTGAGCCATTATATATAACGGCCCTTAAATATGCGGGGTGTGATGTGACAGAAGCGATGCAACTTGACCATATTGACCAAATTTTGTTAGATGAGGCTGCGCCTAAATTAGTGAGTTGGTATGAGGGAGCTACACCGACGAGGGCACCCCTGTTAGGTGATCGTTTACTTGAGTTTAATCAGGTGAGTTATGAATATCGTCAAGGGGAACCGACGCTTTCTAATTTATCGTTTGCCATACATAAAGGGGAAATGGTGAGTTTAGTTGGGAAAAATGGTGCGGGTAAATCAACGCTTTCTAAACTGGTTGTTGGATTTATTAAACCAACAGCGGGGTGTATTAAGTGGAAGGGCCAAGATATTGTTGATGAGACGATTAAAGAACGCGCTCAAAAAATTGGGTTAGTCATGCAAAATCCAAATCAAATGATTTCTAAAACGATGATTTTTGATGAAGTCGCATTAGGGTTACGTGTGGCAGGTATCGATGAATTGCAAGTAGTGGAGCGCGTCAATGAAACTTTGAAAATTTGTGGACTTTATCCGTTTAGAAATTGGCCGATCTCAGCTTTAAGTTTTGGTCAGAAAAAACGTGTCAGTATTGCGGCCATCCTTGTATTAAATCCTGAATTGTTAATTCTTGATGAACCTACGGCAGGCCAAGATTTAAAACATTATACTGAAATTATGGACTTCTTAGTTGAATTAAATCAAAAAGGTGTGACGATCTTAATGATTACCCACGATATGCATTTGATGCTTGAATATACAAACCGTGCCATTGTAATCGGACAGGGGCAACTTTTAGGTGATGATTCAACATATAATGTCTTAACAAATCTTGAGCTAATTGAGGCGGCTAATTTGAAAAAAACATCATTATACGATTTAGCAACACGATGCGGTATAAAAAGTCCGGTTGAGTTTGTCAGTCGTTTTATTGCAAAAGATAAGGCGGTGAGAGCACGTGAGTACTAAAATGTTAGCTTATATTGATGTGGATTCACCTATCCACCGCTTAACGGGAAGTACAAAATTAATTTGTTTTTTATTATGGTCAATAACAGGAATGCTTAGTTATGATACACGAGTGCTTGTGGTGATGCTTATGATGAGTGCTATCCTATTTAAGATATCAAAAGTAAAATTTAGTGATATTGCCTTTGTTTTTTATTTTATCTTGGTCTTCTTGGCATTAAATAATGTGGCAGTTTTCCTTTTTTCTCCACTCGAAGGGGTCTCTATTTATGGAACGCAACATGATCTATTTAAAATAGCTGGACCGTATGTGTTAACGCTTGAGCAGTTATTTTACCAAGTAAACATGACGCTAAAATATTTAACTGTCATTCCTGTGGGACTTATTTTCCTAGCAACTACGAATCCAAGTGAATTTGCGGCATCCCTTAATAAAATAGGTTTGAACTATAAGGTGTCTTATGCTGTTTCGATTGCGATGCGTTATATTCCCGATATTCAACGTGATTTTGAAGAGATTTCACAAGCACAACAAGCCCGTGGAATTGATATGTCTCGTAAAGAAAAATTATTGCCAAGATTAAAAAATATGGCATCTATCTTAATGCCATTAATTTTAGGAAGTCTTGAACGAATTGATACAATCAGTTGTGCGATGGAACTTCGTGCCTTTGGTAAATATAAAAATCGGACGTGGTATGCAGCACGACCATTTAAAACAGATGATTTTCTAGTCCTTGGTATGATGGTCGTATTAATGGGCCTATTCTTATTTATGACGTTTGCCGATGGCTCTCGTTTTTATAATCCATTTTTATAATGATAATTGATTAAAAAAAACTCATTCCTTAATGGCATGAGTTTTTTTGAGGAGAAAAAGTATTGATAAATGTAGCTAGTCAAATAGGAGGAGTCACACACTAAATGTGACCGCGTACGCTATAAATATTAATAGCTTCAACTTGTGTCAAAAATATGTCGGAAATGTGTGCATTTTGTTTGACATTAGGTAGTTAAACTTGTAAGATATATAAGTCGCAGTAAGTTTTTTGACCTTTAAAAACTTTTACTACGTCTATTGGATCGTTTAATATCAAAGTGTTTGACGTTTATACACCGATTCATATTATTAATATTGCTTTTAGGTGTATAGATAGGAAAAAAAACTTAATAACACTTATCAAGAGTGGTGGAGGGAAAAGGCCCGATGAAACCCAGCAACCGGTATGACCTCATGCAATGGTGCTAAATCCTTCAGCCGATGCTGGTAGATGAGTCATGACGCGAGCATTTAAGGCTAGAGTGAAGACTCTGGCTTTTTATTTTGGAAAAGTTCAATTCTTCAACAGAAATTGTTTTCCATAACGAGTGTCTTGGGTGAATCCTCTCTTTCCTGGGTGTAGACAGGGACTATTTAGCTGCTCGTAAAGAAACATAATCTGTAAGTTTTGTGCTAAAGTAAGGATTAATGAAATAGTTTAGAAATTTCAAAATTCAAAAATAGGGTGCTATTTATCGAAAAAGAAATCTAAAATAAAAAAATAATTATCGTGTAGAAAAGAATCGGGAGGACCTAACATGCAACAAAAAAATAAAAAAGGGAATGCGTTTGCGCTTTTACCACTAGCTATATTCTTATTACTATTCGTCGGAAGTGGAATTATCACGGATGATTTTTATTCAATGCCTGTTCTTGTTGCGTTTATGATTGCAGCTGCTGTGGCGATTTTTACGAATAAGGAAGCAAAATTCTCTGAAAAAGTTTCTGTTTTTAGTAAGGGTGCAGGAAATGAAAATATTATTATGATGATTATCATTTTCTTGCTAGCAGGTGCATTTTCGGGGGTTGCCAAAGCCATGGGTGGTGTGGATGCAACGGTAAATTTAAGTTTATTTGTTTTACCTCCTAATTTATTAGTGGCTGGTTTATTCTTAATTGCAAGTTTTATCTCGATTTCAATGGGGACATCGGTTGGAACGATCACAGCGTTAACGTCAATTGGTGTTGGTGTTGCCGATGCAACTGGAATTCCTGTTGCTTTAATTGTGGGAGCAATTGTTGGTGGTGGGATGTTTGGTGATAATCTCTCAATGATTTCAGATACAACCATTGCGGCTGTTCGTACACAAGGGTGTGAGCTTAAAGATAAATTTAAGGTCAATTTCTTAATTGTCTTACCGGCAGCTATCATCTCGATTATTTTATTAATTGTCTTAACATCTTCTTATCCAATTGAAATGATTAAGAAGGATGATTTTGAAATTGTAAAAGTTATTCCATACGTGGCAATTTTAGCCGGTGCTTTACTTGGGGCCAATGTTTTCGCCCTATTGAGTGGGGGTGTTATTTTAGCCGGAATGATTGGAGTCTTAACAACAGGAATGTCGGTGCTAGACGTTATTCATGCGGCATCTAACGGAATGATGGGAATGCAAGAATTGGCGATGATTTGTCTTGTTGTCGGTGGAACACTGGAATTAATTAAATTTAACGGTGGAATTGATTTTATATTGTATCAACTGAAATCTCGTATTAAATCTAAAAAAGGTGCTGAGTTTGGAATTGCGGCCCTTGTTAGTATCGTTGATTTATGTACGGCAAACAATACCATTGCCATTGTCATGGCTGGGCCTTTAGCTAAAGAAATTAGTGAAGAGTATGAGATTGACCCCCGCCGCAGTGCAAGTATTTTGGATATATTCTCTTCTTGTTGGCAAGGAATGATTCCGTACGGTGCTCAACTTTTAGGAGCAGCAGGACTTGCAGCCATTTCACCGATGGAAATTATGCCGTATGTTTTTTATCCGATGTTAATGGGAATTTGTGGACTTATCGCGATCGCCCTTGGCTTCCCAAAATTTAAAAAATAACCGAGTGATACATCAAATAAAATAAACTAAGAACCTCCAAGTGATATGCTTGGAGGTTTTTTACATTTATACAAATATATTTGAATATAATGGAGAGAGATGGCAAATAACAACCTATAAGGTGGTGAGCATTTGGAAATCTTACAAAAAACTCAAATAAAAGAAGCAGCATCATTATTAACTTCTGCTTTTTATGATAATCCAATGTTTCTTTATTTATTTCCCAACGAAAGTAAACGGCAAAAGGCTCTAAAGCCAATTTTTGCAGGCATTATTGAATTCAATTTAGCAAAAGGGACTATTTATATCTCTTCTAATCGATTAGAAGGGATGTTGGCTCTGGTAAAAGAGAATAAGCATCAAACAAAAAAACAAAAGCTACCTGTTTATATAAAATCTTTTATGCATGGTCTAAAATCATTACCTCATGTCTCTATTTTTGATGTCATGAAACGATATCGCAAAACAAAGAATACATTTGAAGGTCATAAATACTTATTTAGAAAAATAGACTCCTATTACTCGATTCAAATGGTTGCTGTGCATCCAAAATGTCGAGGTAAAGGATATATGAGTGAGTTGATGAGAAATGTATTGGCTTACGTTGATTCTCAAAATTCTATTTGCTTGCTTGAAACTGAAACACTTACAAATGTGAAAATGTATCGACACTTTGGGTTTCAAGTCATAGGCAAAATGACATACGTTCCAGGGGAGTGGGAGCAATATTATTTAATTTATGACCCATTAGGAATTGTTCTACCTCATGCGATTTCAAAATATGATGAAGAGATGTTTAAAGGTGGTTAAAACCTCAAAAAATAAACATACTATAGATAAACCCAAAAGTCATGTAGAGAGAAAACAAACAGGTACTAATTTTTTATATTAATTTCTAGGTAATCTGTATACGAGCTAGATTTGAACTAGGTACAATCGTGTGATCGATGAGTCTTAATCGTTTTGGTATGCGGATAGACTTTAGACGCAGTCTCGTTTTTAAAATCCAAAAACGAACAACGACTAACACAGTTTTTACTTATTAAAAACTTAGAATGCCTGGAAGGACTTATGGCCTAAGTGAAATTTTTAAAAATACACAAATATTTTACTTCAGCGCATATACTTAAAATAAATAATAATGATGAGGAGGGATTAAATTTGACTACAATGACGGCACAATTTATTGTTGGACATGCTCATCCAAAATCTGGAGGCATTAATCCAACCCATTGGTTGTACTTATCAGAAAATAGTCGTCCAGTCTGGATTTTATCAGAAGAGAATCTACTAGATGTAAGTGATACACTACCGGTTGAATGGATACCGACAACTGAACATTTAATTGAGGATGCTATTTTAATGATCGGGATCTGTGTTTTAAATGATAAACCATTGAAAGAAAAACTTTCATCTCTATTGAATGGACAAACCGACTTAAAAGCAAGATTAGAACTTTCTGATATTTCAGAAGCAGATAGACAGTTATTGTATGACATGTGTCATGAAAAAGCCTATCATTACAAGATTATCGTGTCCGTATTCTCGGGTTCATCACTTATAGGATGTGAAGATGTGCTAACGGACTATGGCATTGAACATGAAGTTTGTTACTCAACAAAAATAGCAAGATAAAAAGGAAGATGAGTTTACTTTTCTGATAGAAAGGTAATTTCATCTTTTTCTTATACAATTTGGAAGTTGATTTCTAACAATTTCAATAAAGTGGATTCATACAGGCGAAGAATATGTTGAAATTCTATATTAAATCTTGAAATTGTTATATATCACTGAATAATTCAGGGGGTTCTTGTACATAACAATTTATCACAAACGATCGGTTGGTATTGGGTAAAGGAGAATTCAAATGACTGAGACAGATTTAAATATATATTTGAAATATATATTAGAAGAAGAATTAATGATGTTACAAGTATATACGAAAACAAAAGAACAAGCACGATCATGTAACAATGAAAAAATGATTACGCGTCTTGTAAATGCAGCAAAAGATTCTTTAAATCTACATGCAAGAAACATAGATTACTTAGAACATAACGTAAAAAATTATGGAATTAATCGGTTAGAAGAAAATAAGAAACGTATGTATTGGATGACTCAAATTCAAAAAGAATTAGACATCTTATCGTATGAATCATAATACAAATAGAAATTTGTATGCTTATTTAAAAAGATTAGGGGAATTAGTTATTATTGATTTGAGCAAAGAAATTAATTTTGTATCATTTGGACTTCTTATATATAAACCTATAGAGAATAAACGATATTAAGTAAACTAATTAAAAGGTTAAAATAATGACTGTATTTTTATTGAAATTAGGGTATGGGCTGCATAAGCAAAGATAATGGTGATATTTCGTCATTTGATAGAGTATATTGTAATAACTAACGTTAGAATAAAGCAGAATCACTTGAGGGGATTCTAATCCTAGCTATGGATTATATTTTTAGATGCTTTAAAATCTCAAAGATATAAGAATAAGTATAGGGATAAATATCATTCAGAAAGAAGGAAAAGCTGTGAGTTTTCTAGGGAGAGTAAATGCTTTACCTAAAGTTGTCATGAGAACACAACTCATCTTTATATGTGCAATCATAATAGAAGTAATTGAACTAATATTCATTGCTGGCATGTTTACTGCACCACTTGCAGCACTTATTTCAATTACAACAGGTTTAGTAGCAGCGAGTATTGCATTTGTCTATAATAAAAGTTATTATTCAATCCTTAATCTTATCATCGTCTGCTTTATCTATATCCTTATATTTGGCGTATTGCCAACTAACTAAAGGTATAAATAGTTCGTATCATAAAAACAAGTGATAGCCGTAGTCTATCACTTGTTTTTATGATACTTTAAACTGATGTAGATAATTTAAAAAGGACGACATAGAGTCATCCTTTTTGTATTTATTTAATAAGTAAAATAAAGATAAGAATATGATTAAGAAGAGATAATTTCGACACCTGTTTCAGTAATCAAAAGGGTATGTTCCCATTGAGCTGATAGGGATTTATCCTTTGTCCTAACCGTCCATCCATCCGTTGGATCTAATTCTATTTCACGACGACCAGCGTTTACCATCGGTTCAATTGTTAACAGCATCCCAGGAACTAATATCATTCCTTTTTGTCTCGTTTTATAGTGCATGACGAAAGGATCTTCATGCATACTTAGTCCAATTCCATGTCCTCCAAATTCGCGCACAATGGAATAACCATTTGCCGTGGCATGCGCCTCAATTGCACATCCGATATCGCTAATATATCCCCAGGGTTTAATCGCCGCAATTCCGAGTTCAAGACACTCCTTTGTCACTTCAACTAATCGTTTTGCTTCTGCACTCACTTCACCTACCATATACATACGTGAGGCATCAGAATAAAATCCATTCAACTCAGTTGTCACATCAACATTAACAATGTCTCCATTTTTCAGGAATCTATTTTCATTAGGAATTCCATGACAAACTTCTTCATTAATAGAAACACAGAGACTTTTAGGGTATCCTTGATAATTTAAATCAGCAGGAGTCGCTCCATGAGCAATCGTGAAGTCATGCGCTAATGTATTAATTTCTTCTGTACTTATTCCTATTTTTATTTGTGTTCCAATTAAATCTAAAATAGCATTATTAATTTCGGCACATGTTCTAATGCCTTCAATTTGTTGTTTGGTTTTAATTAAGTTCGGGTCTG
>JBOFCV010000277.1:0-4082 GCA_051646305.1 Turicibacter sp. | reverse complement strand
AAAATGCTTTTATCTTAGAGGAGAGGATAACTCACGAGGAAATATAAATTTAACTCGGTATTGTACTAAAACACTTCTCTTGATTAAGAAATTATTCAGGGGACGTTACCGAATATAAAAAATTAAGTTTGCTACCTCTTTGAAAAAGTTAGTCACCCTCAAGCAAATAAAATAATTTATCTTGTCTACCACAGGCACCAATAAAGCAATTTCAGAATTCAAATAGTTTGGTTAATCGTGAGGATATTGATGATCGTTTTACGGCAAACCATTAACTTTAAAAAAGAATTTCAGGATAGTCGACCGATTGAATTAATAGCTTTTTAATCATTTTTTCTTTTAGACGTCTTAATAAATGAGTGTTGCGATATAGTGCTAGTTAGTGTGAAAGGAAAAGTTTCGGAATAGAGAGTGCCATTTCGATACTAGGATGTTTATTATTTTTAAACAAAAAGAATAGTTTAATGAAGTGTTTATCTGTAAAAAACATAATAAAACATTATTTTTTTATAAAATGTATTGTAAAATGTAAAAAAAGGAAATATAATACTATTGTTTGTTTAGTAATGTTAAACAAAGAGAATAGTAAGGGGAGGTTTTTGAAAAAGTGAATAAATTATTGAGTTTAATAACAGTCTTTTCATTTATTTTATTTGGTTGTTCATCAACAAATGACGTTAAAGATGAGTTAGTATTGGATGAGAACGTAAATTTGTTTACTCATACAGATGAGGTTCGTCAAAGCATTTTAGATAAAATTGATGTAGATTATTCCTATAATCTAGCGAGAAAAATGGAAGACATTAAAACAAATGAGGTATTAGGATTTAGAACAGCAGGATCGGATGCTGAAATTCAGACAGGTGACATGTTGTATCAAGAAATGATTGATATTGGATTGCAAGGCGTAACAAAAGATGAATTTACATTGGATACTTGGACGTTTGAAAAAGCTAAAATGTATTTCACAGATGGTGAGGGTGAACGTCACGAATTTGAATTAGGTGGATATCAAACGAATTTTAATACATTTGGTGAACAAGAATTTGAGCTAGTTTATGCAAATAAAGGAACTGCTGCAGATTATGAAAACCTTGATGTAGAAGGAAAATTGGTTTTAGTAGATATTAACCAACGTGATGAATGGTGGATTAATTATCCGGCGCTACAAGCTCATTTAAAAGGAGCAGCGGCGATTATTGCGGTTCAAGATGGTGGGTATTCTGAAATAAGTGATGAGGCGTTAAATACACAAGACTTTTGTGGTCCAGACGATGCACCCGCATTCTCGATGTCTAAAAAAGATGCAAATGTTTTGAAAAACATTTTAGTAAATGAAGAGAGTGTCACAGTTACGTTTGATGCACTGTCTGAAGTTTCATTTGATGGAACGTCATATAATGTTTTTGGAACAATTCCTGGAAAAGATTCTGACTCGATGATTTTATTAAGTGCTCATATGGATTCGTATTATACAGGTTTTCAAGATGATAATGCAGCCATTGGCATTATGATGGGAATTGCTAAAGCGATTGTAGAAAGTGGCTATCAACCAGAAAAAACGTTAGTTTTCACTGCGTTGGCAGCCGAAGAGTGGGGAGTTTCAAATACACGTTATGATTGGTCAACGGGTGCATATAATCAAATTTTTAGAGTTCGACCAGAGTGGGTAGGAAAAGTTGTGGCAAATATTAACTTCGAGCTTCCCGCTTATGAATGTGAAAGTGTTGATTATATCCGAAGTGTTTATGAATATAATACGTTTTTAAGTAACTTAATTAAGACAGTACCCGTGGTTGAAGGTGTTTATGAAGATGGAATAGCAGTTGTATCACCTACACAAACGTGGTCTGATGATTTCTCATTTGCAATAGCTGGTGTGCCTGCGATGCGAAATGAATTCAGTGGAGATTTTATGAGTGAAATTTATCATTCACAGTTTGATACAGCAGAAACATACAATGAATTAGCGTATTTGTTCCACCACCAGTTATACACATCAATTGTATTGGCATACGATCAATTAGCAGTAGCGCCAATGAATTTTGAAACACGTCTAGAGGCATTAGAACAAAGTATTAATACACAGATTATGAATCAGTATGATATTGATACAGAAGAATTATTAGCAGGGATTACGTCAACAAAAGAAGTAGCAGCTAAACTATATAAGCAAGTAGAAGAAGTGAATCATACGTATCAAAATACATTAATTAGCGGAAACAAGGATGAAGCAGCAAAATTATATGAAGCATCTAAGAATTTAAATGCACAATTATTAGAAATTTTTAAATTCTGTGAAGATGAATTTGTTCGTCTGACTTGGGAAGACGAAAATATTTTCCCACATGAAAAAGCACAATTAAATATTGAAAATATCAATAAATCGATTGAAGCTTTAACTGAGGGAGACGTTGTATCAGCCATTGATGACTATTTATATCAAGTGGATAATAACTGGTATGCGTATGACTTTGATGAAGAGGTATTTAATTACTTTACAAACTATGTCCTAGATCAACCAGCTGATCGTTTAATGTGGGGAGCAGGTCGTGTGCAAGGACATGAAAATTTATTCGAAACAATTAAGTCGTTACAAGATAAGTATGAAGAAGAAACACCTGATCTATCAATTGAAATTGCTAGATTAAAAATGGCTGAGACTAATCAATTGCAATTATTAGAAGCTAGTATTAAATCAGAAGTGGAAAGTATTAAACAACTAAGTGCTAAGTTAGAAGGTTTATTGAATTAAGATAAGCAAAGACTAAGTTTAAAACGTCATATCATTCGTATATACCACATAAAAAGTGGTATATACGTTCTATCTTTATTGAATAGGTGTACGAAATAATTTTTTTAAAAATTAACTAATTTGCCCACAGACCACGGTTTGTGTTTTTTTTTTTGTATATCAGAAGAAATACTTTCTATCTAAAGCTTGTATGTGACGTTACGTCATGATGTAAACTAGAGGATAGGTGATAAAAATGAATGAAGTGGAACATATTTTAATTGGGCAGTTTGCTAAAAAAGCAAATGTATCGATTAGAACCTTACAGTACTATGATAAGATTGGTCTTTTGAAGCCGTCGTTAATAGATGAAAGAGGAAGACGAGTTTACCAAAAAAGTGATTTAGTCTTATTACATCAGATTATGACGTTAAAAACACTAGGATTAACGTTAGATGAAATTAAGAGTCATGTCATGCCAGTTCAAAATTCAAATGATGTGCTGCTTATTTTAAATCATCAACAAAACATACTAAAAGAACAAATCTCTAAAGCACAAAAGGTATTACAATCAATAGATTTGATTAAAGAAGAGATTGATTGCTCACAGGTTGTGGATTGGTCAAAGTATGCAAATATGATGGCGTTAATTCAAGAGAATAACGATTATTACTGGATGAGTCATTATCTAGATTCCGATATGATGGAAAAAATTTCAAAGGTTCATCAGGCAGATGAATCGCAACACCTTGCAGCAGATTGGTTGAAGCATTGTTTAGAAAAGGCAATTGAATTAGATGAGGCAAAAGTCAGTCCAACAAGTGAAAAAGCGCAAGAACTAGCCAATGTTTGGTGGTCATATGTCAATCAATATACAAATGGAAATCAAGAGTTAATGCAAAAATTATTTGATTTTTATAGTGGTGATGCAGTGTGGCCAGATGAGTTTGGTGAAATTCAAAGGCGCTCCCAATCGTTTATGCAAAAGGCCATTGAATATTATTTAAATCAAAAAGGACTATTATGAGAGAAATCGATTCATTAGGCGGATAAACAATTTTTATCGGTGGGTAGAATTATTATTAAGATAAACGGGATGACTAAAAAAATTATCTATCGAAAATATAAGGAGTTATCTAGGGTGTTAGAGGAGGAGTAGGGTGAATACAATTGCTTATTTTAGTTATACTGGCAATACAAAATTTTTAGCTAACAAACTTCAACGTCACTTAGGTGAATCGTCAGTACAGGTTTTTAATTTAGCATTTGATGAGATAGGTACTTTAAAGGGTGGGGAGTACTTAGTTGTTATGTTTGCGATTCATGCGTTTAATTGCCCGCAACAAGT
>JBOFCV010000241.1:0-2725 GCA_051646305.1 Turicibacter sp. | reverse complement strand
ATACCATGAGATGTTTTTTAGCAATTTAAGTCGGTTAGATGAATAAGTTTAGAAGATGGATAAATCCTCATGTAAAGTAGGTTAAATTATAGAAGGAGTGTCATTATGAAATTCAAAGAATTTGGAAATAAAGACTTACCTGTCATCATTTTAATTCATGGGGGCGGATTATCATGGTGGTCATGGCAAAAACAAATTGAATTATTACAAAAAGATTATGATGTCGTGACAGCAATTATTGAGGGACATGGTGAAGATTGGGCTTCAGACTTTATAAGTATCCAACAATCAGCCAAACAAGTCATTAAGTATATTCAAGAAACTCATCATGGAAAAGTTTTTGCAGTTTGTGGACTTTCCATTGGAGCTCAAATCATAGTGGAAATGATTTCCCAAGAATTTGATATAGCGCAGAATGTCATCATTGAGAGTGCATTAGTATATCCAATCAAAATGGTAACAGCTTTAACAGTCCCTATGTACAATCTATGTTACGGATTAATCAAAAATAGGAGGTATGCCAAACTCCAAGCTAAAACATTAAATGTACCAGAACATCTTTTTGAACAGTATTTTAGAGATAGTTCTCGTATGAGTAAACAGTCGCTTATCAATATAACGAAAAGTAATGGAAGTTATGCAATGCCTAAAACAATTGTTGAGACGACAGCAAATGTTTTAATAGTCGTTGGAGAAAAAGAAATATCAGTGATGAAAAAGTCAGCAACGTTATTACATCAAACAATCAAAAATAGTCAGTTGATGGTTGTGAAAAATGCAGGCCACGGGGAGCTTAGTTTAGTTACACCAGAAAAATACTGTGAATTATTACAACATTTTTTTAACGACGTTGAAACTAAGAAGTGTAGCAACTAAATACACTTGACCATAAGTTTTATATAGTCTGTCTTGACTACTTTTTTGAATGTATGAGGACTGGTTTAATGTTTAGATAGAGGTACATTCGTAATATACGTAGAACACCATAATGTGGTAAAATATAGAAAATACAACTTAGGGGGGTGTTGGATGGGGGCGAATTATATCAATAAAATAATAAACGATAAATTTTTCACGTGGAAAGACTTTTGTTTTACGTATCTAATGTGTGCCATCATCTTCTTGTCGATGTTAATTCGATATTTTCAAGAATATATAATGATAGTACGCTTTATTCAAGTGCTTATTTTTTTGTTACTCAGTACATGGATTATTTACTGGATATCTAGAAAAATTAAGGCTAAAAAGTTAATTCGGTCTGCTAAAGGATGTTTACGAATCATGACTTGTTTATCAATTCCATTTGTTTGTTTAAGTTCTTATTTATGTCTGACTGAAAGTTTATCTACCTTGAAATTGGATAGTCATGGAATATTTTCATTTTCATTAGTAGAGGGAAGCTTAGAGACTATTGATAAAGCCATTCAGGAAGGTGCAACAGAAATTGAAATAGAATACGTGACCTTAGTAGAAGATAAAAAAATGAACGTTAAAACTAATGAGTTGACGCTAGACTATCGAACAGTAGAATTAGAAGATAAAGAGTACACACAGGAGGAGTATGAGTCGATCCTAACGCCGTATTTTGAAATAATTAAAACCTATGACTACACAGTAAAAATTGAAAAACAAAAAAATAAATTACCGTATCTAGATATTAAGTACAGTTTTGAAAAATATAAAGTGGTTATACCTGAAATAAAAGTAGAAGAAAATACTGAAATAGATGCTGAATAAAAAAATGACTATTCAGTACAGGAAACTATAATTAATAGAGGATATTATGTTCAAAGTGACATATGTAGCCTCTATTTTTATTGGAAGTAGAAAAATTATTAAAGTTAGGTATTAAAGATGGATACTTACAAGTTAAGAAAACAAGTAGTTGTTTAATAAAGTTCCCTTTAAAATGAAAAGACAACCCATGGGTTGTCTTTTCATTTTATTTTCAATAATTTTATAAAGGTTTAATTTTCTTTACAGTGAGTCCGATTACTTTCCATGAGTTATCAATTTTTTTCATATTTAGTGTGATATAGTCAATTGCTTGTAATGAAGGATCTCCATTAATAGGGGTTAATTCAAAATTAACGGTTACTCCATAACCAACTGATTCTTCGTCCTTGTAGAGTTCTTCATAGTCCATATTTGTGAGGGTACTATCTGCTTTAAGCGTCATAGATTTCACCAGAGGATGTGTGAGTAGATTTTTATTTATAGCTGATTCATACGCTTCATCAGTTATGAAGGATAATAACTCACCGTGAAGTTCCTTAAACTTTTGTGAGGGTTCATCCCCAATAGTAAGAGCTTGCTCAGGAATGATATCTTCTAAATAGGTAGTATACGCTTCATAGCGCGGATTCATTTCTAAAAAATCAATGTTAAACCAAGATGTTAAAAATGCATCTGCTGTTTCTTTAGGATCTAGCTCAACGTTTTGACAGGCACAAAGAACTAAACTAAAAATAAAAAGCAGACACCCTAAAAGCTTTCTTCTCATTTATAATTCCCCCTAAATTTAGTTATAAACAATTTTACCATTTAATGGTATTTCAACAAGTGGTTTGGTGATATAACGTATTATTATTTTTGACAAATACATTAATTCGTGGGTGATATTAGCTTCTTTGGATCGTGAAATTATTTAATCCGGTTTTGTTTTTACCCTTGTGTTGTTGCATAGAATAAGAATAAACTGATAGCTGCAAAAATAAGATATACC
>JBOFCV010000331.1:0-4319 GCA_051646305.1 Turicibacter sp. | reverse complement strand
TGAACCGTTACCCCGATAATACCACTTGAGACAAAAGATAAGAAGAACGTATGATAATTTGAATTGCTATCTTGATAAATATTTTTAATAGTTTCTAACCCAATCGTTTGGATGAGTGTTTGAATTTTATCAAGAAGTTTTGCGTCGCCATTCCCTTGAAGTAAAATAATAAAGAGATCACGATTTTCATATATATAGTTAAATAACTGTTCAAGTAATTGATACGTCGTTTGGGTTCCATTCATTGCATTAAAATGAGTCATCATTTCTTCGATATTTAAAATGACTTCATTTTCAATACTATCTAATAAATCATAGATATCTTGATAGTGAAGATAAAAGGTACCGCGATTTAAATCTGCTTGATCGGTAATATCTTTTATGGTAATATCTTTTACTTTTTTTATTTTCATCAACTCAAGTAAACTCTGTTTGAGTATTTTTTTAGTTCGTCGAATTCGTCGGTCTTCAGTCACTAGTGTCATAGAATAGTTTTCTCCTTTAAATCAACAATTTACGTTAGATTGTTGATTATATAACATAATAAAAATATCTGATTATTGTATTCATCTGTCAAATGTATAATAATAGACATATGTTGAAAAGTCAATGCGTGTTGACTTGGTTAAGAAATCAGATCGGGAATAACTTATTCAGTATTTTCACAATATAGAAAGTCATCATTTTGTATAATAGTTAAGTCAGAGTCATTTCAATATATAAAAGTGGTGCCTTTAAGTTATCGGGGGATGATGTATGTGAGATTGATTCCCTCTAAACTAATCAATTTCTATAATTAAACCGTGAAAATAAATGTACGATTGAGAATGAGCAGGAGGATGAGAGCATGAAAAACTTTATTGAATTTAAAGAGGTAAAAAAAGTTTATCAAATGGGTGAAGTCAAAATTGAAGCCTTAAGTGGTGTTGATTTTGAAATTGGTAAAGGTGAGTTTGTTATAGTTGCCGGGGCAAGTGGGGCTGGAAAAAGTACGATTTTAAATATCTTAGGTGGAATGGACCAATGTAGCACAGGAACCATTTCAGTGGATGGATTTGATATTAATAAGTATTCAAATAAAGAGTTAATTACATATCGTCGCCATGATATTGGATTCGTATTCCAATTTTATAATTTAGTTCAAAACTTAACAGCAATTGAAAATGTTGAGTTAGCTACACAAATCTGTAAGAATCCGTTAAATGTAAATGAAGTGCTTGATGCGGTTGGATTAAGTCATCGTAAGAATAACTTCCCAGCTCAGTTATCTGGAGGAGAGCAGCAGCGTGTGGCTATTGCGCGCGCGCTAGCTAAAAATCCAAAATTATTATTATGTGATGAGCCAACAGGAGCTCTTGATTACAATACGGGGAAAGCCATTTTAAAATTATTACAAGATACTTGTCGTGAAATGGGAATGACTGTTGTCATCATCACTCATAACCTAGCACTTGCGCCAATGGGCGATAAGGTAATTCATGTCCGAAATGGGAAAGTCGCTAAAATTGAAATTAATGATAACCCGATGCCTGTTGAAAGGATAGAGTGGTAATCATGAGTAAAAGTTTAACAAAAGATACCATACGTAATATCACCAAATCATATGGTCGATTCATTTCGATTTTAATGATTGTTGCCCTAGGCGTTGCTTTTTTTGTCGGCATTAAATCATCACCACTTGCTATGCAAGAAACGGCCGATCATTATTTTGATGAGTACAATTTAATGGATATTCGTTTGATTTCCCCCTTTGGATTCAATGCTGATGATGTCTTAGCAATTGAAGAAGCGGAAGGAATTGAGGGTGTATTTCCAACTTATACAAAAGATGTGTTAACAAACGTTAATGCCAAAGAGTTTGTCTTAAGAATTCATGGTCTTCCGATAGATCAAATAGCTGAAGATAATCAGAACTATATCAATCGTGTCAACGTAATAGAAGGTCGATTACCGCAAAAATCGGGTGAGGCAGTGGTTGAAAAAAGTGGCTATAGCGAATCATTTGAAATCGGGTCAACCATCACATTAGAATCAGGAACGGACACACAATTGGATGAAAGTTTAAAAACATGTCAATATACCATTGTTGGATTTGTTGAGACACCGTACTATCTATCATTTGAAAAAGGATCAACTTCAATTGGGAGCGGGATGGTTGAAAGTTTTATGATGATCCCCCAAGATGACTTTATCATGGATGTTTACACAGATGTCTATGCCACAGTAGAAAATAGCAAACCATTGATGACATTTGATAGTGCTTATGCTGATGTGGTTGATCCAATGGTAGATAAATTAGAAACCATCGGTATCAGTCGCGCTAAAATTCGTTATGATGAAATCATAGATGAAGCCACAACGGAATTAAATAGTGCCAAAGCAGAGTACGAAAGTGAAAAAGCAAAGGCAGAAATAGAATTAGAAGATGCGGCAAAACAAATTGAAGATGCGAAACTAGAATTAGCAAATGGTGAAAAAGAATTAGCAAATCAACGTGCCGAGTTTGACAAAACGATTGCCGATGCAAACACTCAAATAACAGAGGGTGAAGCGCAGCTTATTAATGGTGAAAATGAACTCAATAAGGGTTACAATAGTTTCTTAGAAAGTAAACCTGGGATTGAGTCCAAGTTAAATGAAGCGGACCAACAAATTAAAGCAGGAGAATCTGAACTTAATAAATTACAACCGGTGATTGCCCAGTTAAAACAAGCCTTAGAAGATGTTACATTAACTGAAGAAGAACGCGGGGCACTTGTTGCGCAGTTGACACCCTTAGAAGCCACGTATAATCAAACCAAAGCGACGCTTGACGCTGCAAAGCTTGAACTTGAAGCGGGAAGAACTGCCTTGGTTGAGGGTGAAAATAAATTATTAGCCGCAAAAAGAACGATTCAATATCAAAAACAAGAATTAGAAAAACAAAAAGAAACATTAGAAACAGAAAAAGCGAATGCGTTAAAAGAATTTGCGAAAGCCCGCAACGAACTTGATAAAGGTAAAATTGAGTTAGAAGAAGCCGAAATTGAATACTTAGAAGGAAAAGCTGATGCAGAGCAACAATTTGCGGATGCAGAAAAAGAGATTAAAGATGCGGAGAAAGAAATTGCCCGTATTATTGAACCAGAATGGTATGTACTGGATCGAAATTCACATGCTTCTTATGTGAACTATGAAAATGCTGCAAGTAGTATTGAAGCAATCTCTCAAGTCTTCCCAGTCTTTTTCTTTATGATTGCAGCGCTTGTTTGTTTAACAACCATGACGCGTATGGTGGATGAACAACGGATGACCATAGGAACATTAAAAGGTCTAGGCTATAATAAACTTCAAATTGCTTCGAAATTCTTAGTTTACGCAGGTATGGCAAGCCTTGTCGGAAGTATTTTAGGGACAGTGGTCGGATTTAATGTTTTCCCAACCGTTGTATTAGATGCTTATTCGATGATGTATATCTTACCAGAAAGTATTATCGTATTTGATCTGCCACTCGTTGCAATAGCTACGCTCATTGCGATTGGGGTTACCACGTTATCTGCCTATTATGCGGTTAACCAAGAATTAAAAGAGAGCCCATCAGTTTTAATGCGTCCTAAAGCACCAAAAGAGGGAAAACGGATTTTACTTGAACGCATCCCATTTATTTGGAATCGTCTAAGTTTTACAGGAAAAGTAACCGTACGAAATATTTTCCGATATAAAAAACGCTTCTTTATGACGGTCTTTGGAATCGCGGGATGTACCGCCCTATTATTAACAGGATTCGGAATTAAAGATTCAATTCGTACGATTGTTGATAAGCAATTTGGTTCGATCTTTAACTATGACATGACGATTACATTAGATCGTGACATGTCTGAAACAGAAAAAGATACACTGGCTACTTACCTTTCAAATGAACCAAGAGTGAGCGACGCTATGTTTGTGAAAAATGAAAATGGTAAACTGCATGCTTTAGATGTGAGTAAGGATGTCTCTATCTTTATTCCAGAAAACTTAGAAGCTTTTGAAACATTTATTTCATTACATGATCGCTTGAGTAAGGAAAAAGTCGTGTTACCAACTGATGGTGTGGTGCTTACTGAAAAAGTGGCCAACCAGTTAAATGTGAGTGTTGGAGATGAGATGACACTTGAGAATGTGGATGGTAAAACGGGAATAGTCAAAGTAGCGGGAATTGCTGAGAACTACTTATTCCATTACGTGTATATGTCTAAACCGTATTATGAAACAATTTTTGCTAGTGATGTTGTTTTTGAAAATATGTTAACGATTATGGCGGATAAGAATATTGAATTAGAAGGTGTTGTGACAAAAGA
>JBOFCV010000128.1:0-2444 GCA_051646305.1 Turicibacter sp. | reverse complement strand
CGCTAATTAACGCAATGACCATTAAGCCAATGACTGATGACAATGCCGTTCCTTCAATTCCAAGTTGTTGTGTTAAAGGTGTGGTTAGCAATATTTTGGCAAATACACCGCCAAGAACGGATAATAAGAGTTTAGAATATTCGCCTTCTTGTTGCATAACGGCGGTTGAGAAAAAGATAAATGGATAAAACAAGACCTGAATGGTTAATAGTTTCAAGGCTTTTATTCCGCTTAAATCTTTGAATAAGGCAATATTTAATTCATCGACAACGGTGAATAATCCAATGGTTGCAGGAACTGACATCGCAATAATAAGGAAAAGCGAGAAATTAAATACTTTCTTACGATTTTTTAAATCCTTAAGTCCTGCCATCTGGGGAATGGTTGAAGATACCACAGCGCCCGTAAATACCGTTGCCGTTTGGATAATCGGTAATCCGCGATCATAACTTCCCTTCAAAGCCATCGCCTCAAGCGCTGGAATTCCACTTTCAATTAATGAATTGAAAACAAAGAAACTATCTAGTAGCTGGAAGATAATTAAAATTCCTGCACTTAAAAATAAGTAAACCATCTTTTTGAAGAAATGTGGACGATGTGTTAATCGCAAATGACTGATGGTTTCGTCTTTTAATGGGCTAAAATATAAATAAATAATAGCTGCAGCTGGTCCAAATAATCCTCCAACAAAAGCAAAGTAAGCCAGTTGATACACACTTTTTGCTCCGAATATGAATAACACAGCAATAATAGCACCTACTCGAATCATTTGTTCAATACTTGACGAAATGGCTGCATAAGGAATCGTCTCCGCTTTTGTTTGAGACACACCTCGCAAATAAGAGATCGTAGGAATCATTAAAAATGATAAACCAACAATTCTTATCATATTACTTAAATGCATATCCCCCATGAGATACGCAATAAAATCACTTCCTATAAACAATAACGCAAAAGATGCCACGCCAAATAGCCATAACGATTTTTTGATATATCGTTTAATATCTTCACTAAACTGATATGTGAGTAACAGTTCGGAGATAATCGTCGGTAATACCACACCATTCAATGTCGTATAAACGCCGATAAGTGGATAGACTTGCTGAAAAACATAAAGCCCTTCATCTCCTGCAATATTTTGATAAGGTACTTTATATAATAAACTTAAAAATTTAACTAAAAAGGCCGTTATGGTTAAAATGATCGTACCTTTCATCCAACCCGATTTCATAACATCACTCCTAAGACTTCCCGAATTTGTTAATTAACCCCCGTTAATTGACTGAAACATATATAGGTAAACAGCTTGAATTATCTTGCCTAACTGTAAAGAAAACGTAATGAACAGTATCCAGTCTACCTAACAGAAAAATGATAGATTGGCTATGACGTAGTGATTGTTTTTTGTACGCCTATGCTACTAGTTGAAAAAAAACAAACGCAAAACATTTGTTTATTACACAGGCAATACCTAACTTTATATTAGAGCTGCGTTTTTGGAACCTAGATTTCATATAAAATGAAACGTTCTCGAAATAATATTATATCATTAATTCACCTAATAAGCGTTACGTCATTTTATAATTTTTAATTTTGTAGATAACAGAAAAAAAACGGTCATTTAGCCACTTCCTACACCATTTATCTACCTCGTACTTCACCTTAAATCAAATCGTTTTAAAACTTGAAATAGTTTCCAATTGTAATTTAAACGGCGTAAATTTCGCTATTATTTCAGATATTCTATCAGGTAAAACGTTTTACATTCAAATTCCTTTGTAACTTAGTCAAAACTATGATATTTTTTAAGACGCTCGTTTTTTTTTTACTGTTTTGAAATACAGCAAAACATAATAAAAAAACATAAGTAAAGTTTAACATAGCTAAATAATATTAGTTTTTTGAGCCAAACTAAGAGTAGTTTTTTTCGAGGTGATTAATATGAGAATAGTTGGAGATAGCCCGGTTTGGGCTAAAGTAAATAAAGACGAAGGACAAGTTTATCCATCCTTAGCAAGTAACATCGAAACTGAAGTGGTCGTTGTCGGTGCTGGAAGTACAGGTGCCCTAACTGCTCACTATTTAATGAAACAAGGTATTAAATGCGTCCTTGTGGATAAACACCAAATTGGAATGACAGCCACAAGTGCAACAACAGCCATTTTACAATACGAGATTGATGCCGACTTAATCGGATTAAGCGCCCATGTCGGTGAACAAGCAGCAAAAGATGCCTTCTTATTTGACTATCAAGCTGTTATGGAAATCGGTCAAATCGTAAAAGAAATTGAAAGTGACTGTCACTTTAACTTTACCCCATGTTTCTACTACACAGAAAACCCTGGAAAAGTTGATTATATGGCGGATGAATGTAAAGCCCGTCAATCTATTGGAATCAGTTGCGAACTATTTACAGAAGCAACTCACCATAAAGAATTTAGCTT
>JBOFCV010000121.1:0-6876 GCA_051646305.1 Turicibacter sp. | reverse complement strand
CGTTGACTTAATGTTACACGGGCAATAGACATAATGTCTGCGCTAGTCCCCTGTACTGGTAAGTTAGATAACTGAGTCAAAACTAATGTAGCGGTAGTTTCAGTTTTATGATTTTGCCATATTTTACGTTCTTGAAATTTAGGTTCAATAAACCATTCCCTTCCCGTTGGACCAATGATAGGTTTTCTTTCAACTACAGTTTGTGCCCATTTCATATGTAGTCTGTCGAGTCCCAAATACTTTTTATAAAACATTGTATTGATGTTCTCCCAAAAAATGGGGTCATCCGAAACATGTTTAAAAGCATTGTCTACTGAAAAAGCCCAGCCTGAACCCCTAAAAATTGTACGGAATAGATAGATTTTTGCTATCAGTCGAGAAGGCAGTTTAAATGTCTCTTGATTAATAGAATGAGTGTCTAGCTTTTCTAGGACTTCTTTAATCCCTTGCTCATCCCGAGAAAGTGACACCGCAGTTCGCCACTCCAACTGCGACGCATCGCAAGCCACAAACATTAAAATGCCTGTAGAATTTTAGGGACAGGTGGGTTTAGTTTTGATTCAAGATATGTGTATCGATCTAGCACTTCTAAAAGAATATCTTCCACCACAATAAATTCTTCTTGAATTTGTGGTTCTGCGGTAAGACGCAACACTTCTAATTTAGTGAGTGCTTGTGTAATAAGAGAATTAAGTTGCATATTCTGAAATAAAAATATCCTTTGCTTCTTCTGGTACGTTCTGCATATTCATTTGTGTTAGCTACACATTACTGTGTAGATCAGACTATATCATCACGCGTCCAAGGCGTGCCATGTGTTTCCACCCACTTGAGTGTACTCTCTTTCGAGATAGTCGTTACACCTTCTAAAAAGCGATGGAGTTTCATATGATCCCCCGCCGCTATTAACACTAAATTATCTATATGATTGTTTAACGGATTAAAATCACAATGATGAACATGATAACCTCTTGGTATTTCAGTTAAACCTAAATGTTCACATATTAATATGTGATGCACAAATACATGTCGAGAATTCTTCCGACCTGTATACCAATCAGGCTTCACATGCATCAAATACCCTTTATTATCTGATACATTTCCAATGTAAGTAGGGGTTTCGTCTAACCTTTTTCCAAACATTGGATTTTTATCTGCTAATTTAGAATTTCTATAGCAAATAGATTTGCGATTTTTTCTATATTCCGTTGAATAATTATGTTTTACATATTTCCAAACTTGCTTGTAAGTGTGGCCACTTTTATTCGCAATTTGTTGTAAGGTTAATTCTGTATTTTCATATAAATGTTTAATGTCCACATGCACCTCCTAAGGTGGATTGGTTAGCTTGGCTCGGTATTGTCCCTTAGGGAGTTTCACCGAATTAACATGGTTTTAAAACCCCTATATGTTAAGGGTTACTACTACTTAATCTTCCCGAGATAGTTACACATTGATTAAAGTTAGCATGGATTCGTCCACTTTCTTGATTTGTCACAGTGTGCTTTTCTAGCAATCCGGCATAGTAAGTATCATTAAGTTTATTTAATTTCTTAATCTCTAGAATACCATCAATTAAATCTCCCTTTGGGAGTTTAACTAAATGATCTTCATCGACGGCATAACCTCCCTGACGTTTTGTACCGTGCATTGGAGAATATTGACGTGGTAGTTTATAAATTACTTCTTGATTTTTGAATTTAGGAAGCCCCTTCTTTATTCCTGTTTTGAAGGCCCCATCTGGGACTTTAATAACATCTTTAATCTCACCCCCAAATAAAAGGGCAGATAAATGGTGGTTAGAAGACCAGTTAAACTTAGGTACAGAATGTTGGATATTAAAGGTTTGTTGAATCTCTTCAATTCTTATTTTTGTTTCTTGTGATTTTTCTTTTAATCTCTCTGTGTCTAGTCCAATACCGTTCCATTCAATATCTGCTAAAACTTCTAAATCCATCATAGAAGTTTTAATTAATTGAACTTGATGTTCAGGGATACGCTTTAGTTGTTCTAAATAAGCTTTATATGTTAACTCTACATCTTGTTTAGCATATTCACAGAGAATTTCGGGCGGGATTTCATTGGTATTAATTCCTTTATCCCAATATTCTGTTTTAACTACATCGAGTTTGTGTTCATTAAAATACTCGGAAGATACATTTTCTAGCGAGGGATAGGGAGTTAATTGACGATTCAGAATAAAATGAGCTACTTGAACACAGAACAGTTTTTTATCTGAATAATCTATTCCGGCTTTGCGTAACCAATGTAGATCATATTTAAGGTTAAATCCCACCAATAAGGTAGCCTGCCGCACCAAATCTTTTAATCGATCTGTATTAAAATCACATACGGCGGGTTCGTTATTAACTTTATAAGACCAACAAACATTAAAATTACGTTGATCAAATGGACTACCTTTTGACCAAGTTGTATTTTCACTGTCGAGGGTGAGTATTGACACTCAAATATCCTTGTTCAAATAACCATCCCATAGTCTTACGATGTGCCTCTTCCCAAAGTTCTAGCTTAGCTGCGCGATCAAGAGAATTGCACTGATCAACACGATAGTGACATTGCTGACATAAAAAAGCAATACGATAATCATGGGCTTTGAGCCCACGCCCCTTGCCATCGCGGAGTTGATTGCTATGAGCAGCAACCACACTACCATCAGTATACTGGCCGTTACAAGCCATACATTCATTCGTCTGATTCGCCAAACTCAAGAGTTTTGGATTCCGATACATCACGCCGGTGTTTCCATGTGTGTTCACTTTTCTTATTAAAATATTGATTGAAGCTACGCACGGATAGAATTCCTGCTAACAAATCCCAAACATTCCCATCTCTCCGCCGAAAGGCTGTAATTTGCCCAGTTTGCATGGCTTGAGTACGCAGCTTGCCAAACAAAGAATAGTTGTAATTTCCAATGTTTCGAGAACCTGTGCCATTGTTTGCAATCTTTGCTTCCCCGATAACTTCGGCTTTACTTTGATCCCCGAAAGGCCATAACTCAACACGAATATAAATCATTTTTTAAGTGCTATAACTTGAAGTTCGGCGTCTTTAATTAAATCTTCTACTTTGTGTAAGTAAAGTTCACTCCCCGGTTTATAATACATACATAAATAGTGAAACTTAGAATTAATTCTATAAAATTTTGGTTTTAAGTCTTCTTTATTCTCAAATAAATTCTGGAGTTGCTTTAAACAATTTTCAATAATGGGGAGCCATTCCGAAGGAACTAACATTCCATATTTTTCAATTTGAGGATCAAAAAAATCTTTATATTTAATATAAATATCTTTAGCATTCATTCAAAATATTCCAATTCAATTTTATTTAATTCTTGTTTCCACCAAAGCTCATCTAAAGCTAATTGATCACTATCATATTCATCTAGTGTGTCAAACCACGAGTTCATATTCTTCGTCTATATTATATTTAACAACAATCCATCCAGGGGCTTTCCAATCTAACGCTGTTTTCTCATCAAAAGTAAATCCTTGAGAAATTAATGTGTCGGATTCTTTTTTGAAGAAGATATACACAACATCAAATTTTTTCATTTATCTACTGCCTTATATTGTTCAGAAAATAATTTAATGAGTTCGGATGCCATATGAGGATATCTATCTGGAATATTTAAAATAGTGATTTTATTTTCGAGTTCATCTGAATACAGTTTGTGTTCTTTAAATTTGTTGTGGTTTTCTTTGTGAACAAAAACAATCTCATCTGCCCACACCAATAATTGTGTGGAGAGTGGAATTAATGCATATTCATGTGTTCCTGCACAACGAGTATTAAATTGATTAGCGTAAATTCGAGCAGCGGTTGCGCTCCTTAAAATCCCTGCGGAGCAAACAAATAAAACTTTTTTGTCTGCTCCTTGATAACTATTATTCCAAGGAGTTTGATCTGACATGTAAATTAACTCAGTTAATGTAATCATTTTAGTACATATTCCACAATCGCATCCTCAAATTTTTTATACCTCATCACTTCTTCTTTTGTTTCACATGCTTCAATAGGTACTCCCTCAACATCAAAAATAATCCAAAGAGAATATGGGTACTGTGTCATTGAATATTAAAATCCCCATATTGGGGATTCATCTTTAAAATTTTAATCGCGTATTGTAAGTTAGTCTCCATACCGGGAAAATCATTTTGAATTGGTTGTGTTGCTTCTAAATAATCTTCAAGTAAATCTACTGCTTGTTTATAATTGCTCATCCAATATCTTCATATCGAGAAATTCCGGGTTTAATAATTATTTCAAATCGTCCTTGCCTTAAGTGAGCTTCTGTATCGGAATCTCCTGGAAGCTTGTTTTTACAAATACTCAAATAACGTACATTTGCAAACTCTTGCGGTAATTTTTTACCCATCCCTAGAATCCAATCAGCTTCCGCTTGTTTGCTGGTTTTGGCATTTGAAGTATGGCCCATATTAAGGTAATCAATTCCCTCGGCGGAACCATCCGCCTGACAAGCAGCAATAAGAGGGCCATATTGATTACATAGCCCCCTCCCCCACTCATAAATTTGACCTAATCGTAGATCATCCCGATTATCATCAAAGCCTTTTACTTTATCCATCTGATCGACAAGAATAAGTGAAGGATTATACTGTTTACAAATCTTTTCAATGTAGCCGTAAGTCATGTGACTGTTGTGAAAAACTTTGTATTGACCATTAAATTTTTCATCCCATGCTTCTTGTGCCCCACTAGGATTACTAATTATCTTCTCTAATTCTACACCAAACGCTGCTTGAATGCAACGAATTTTTACACGTTCCCCCAGCTCTTCGTTACAAAAATACAACACTGGACCAAGCTCTTGCTTAATTGCTTGTACAGCCATGTATGTGGATTCAGAAGCAAGAAAACTCGTCTTCCCGGAATCGGGCCGAGCAAAAATGTATCCAAAATACCCTGGCCGTAGGCTCCCTAGACTTCGATTTAGGATATTTAATCTCCATCGAAGACCTGGTTTTAGAATTGTCCCTGCTAAAAGCTCCTCAATATTGTCACTTACTGGTGTGAATTGAATCTGTTTTTCAGCCGACTTAAACTCTTCAAACAAATCTAATACCGATTGGACAGGTTTAGAGCCGATTGCAGCCTCTGAAGCAGCGACGGCAATATCTCGACATATCCTACGGTTTTTAATTGATTCTAGGAGGTTTAAAACAGTTTCTGTGACTTCAATCTTATCCAGAGCTTGAAATACTTGTTTATAGAAGTCCTGGTCTTTGTCTTTTACCGATGAAGAAAAGAACGCGGCAGTAAGTTCATGGATATTACAATCCCCATTGTTGACACTATGCCAGTGATCTAGGGCTTGTAAAACTAAATAAACTTCAGAGGAAAAATCTTCTTTTTGTAGTAGATTTCGATAAGCAGCGTATACATCATGTTTAAATAGGGATTTTACTAGGAGATTTTCTACCATTTATTTTGGTTTTGTGGCATTTTCCAAATTTTGAATTAAGTCGGAGACTGCATCGGCCGTGTATGGTTGGTCTTTATCAGTCAAAGCTCCTCCTAGAGTCACAACATCCGCTGCCACAGTAATGGGCAATTTGACTACAGAAACGGCGGCTTTAGTTAAGTCTTCCAGTAAATTAAACATGTCGTTTTCCAATAAATTCAGGGTTGTTTTTAAAGAATGTTGCTACTTCTGCATCCATCCACTCAGAGTATTTTGACAGGTCGTCAGGGTTAAATACATAGAAGAATTTCCCTTTCTTGTCCCATTGTACACCCATCTGTTTTGCTTTGTCAACATCTTTTTCAGGAACTTTAAGTCGAACTTGCATCAAAATCCATTTCTTTATCAATAGCCTGATCTAGTTCCTCATTTCTTAACAAGAAGGTAGATTTAACCCTAACTAATTCATCATTATCGCCTTGACGTAACCAGCGATACCGTTCTGCATCTTGGACTAACTTGTCATACACTTTGGCACGAATCTCTACAAATTTCATTAAAACCCTTTATGCTTGATTTAAGCGATTATTTTGATACATGGCTACTACCCCCTTACCTACCCCAAACAAATCGATTCTAGGTACCTCTATTCAAGCCGGAGAGGTATTAATCATCGTTCCAAATACCTTTAGCTACTAAAATTACACCATAAATAAATACATAACCAAATAACGTTGTTGAAACCACATATTGTAGGTGTAAGTCTGTTCGGAACCCGAGCACTGCTCCTAAACCAAGGATACAAAATACTGCTCCAAAGATTGTGTTCATTTTTTTTCCAATTGCACGAAGTGCAGGCTGTAGCGTTAGCGGAAGCATCTTTCTTTTGGATAAACCGTAAGGTTTATCTTTTCTTTTACGTTAATCTAATATTCTTTTAAATCTTTTCCTTTAGGGAAAAGATTATAATACTATCTATTAAGTATACTATGATTGTTTTACTATACTATCTATGTAGTAGTATGTTTTATAATATATTAAATATTAATTATATATAAGGGTAGCATACTCTACGCTACTTGTCAAGCATTTACCTCCAAATATTTACAAATCTCTTCATCAGAACATTCTTTTGGATCACTTGTAGTAAAAATACAACTCACACAGGGATGAATCTGTTGCAATAAATTGACTGCTTCCATTGAGTTCTTCATTTTATCGGCATCCAACCAGATAAAAATCTTGACAAATTTAGTCAAGTTTGATAGAATCTTTGTCGTTAAACTGCTCCCAAATAAAGGGAGAGCGTTAACATAACGATTGCATTTAATCGCTGACACAATATCTTCAACTACTACTACTGTGTCACTTTTTTGCAACAATACTTGATTTGGCTTAGGTCCAAAGCTTAGTGTTTTTGGCTTTTTATCCAA
>JBOFCV010000094.1:0-12483 GCA_051646305.1 Turicibacter sp. | reverse complement strand
CGTAGGTGGCAACAGCAAAAGTTCAGTGCTGTTTATCGGTCTGCTGAAGCACCTGAAAGCCACATACCGGCGGGCAAAAACCATCACGTTAATCGTGGATAACTACATAATCCACAAAAGTCATGAAACCCAGCGGTGGTTGAAAGCAAACCCGAAGTTCAGGGTAATTTACCAGCCAGTTTACTCGCCGTGGGTGAACCATGTTGAGCGTCTATGGCAGGCACTTCATGACACGATAACCCGTAATCATCAGTGTCATTCAATGTGGCAGTTGTTGAAAAAGGTTCGCCATTTTATGGAAACCGCCAGTCCATTCCCTGGAGGGAGGCATGGTCTAGCGAAAGTGTAGCGCTATTAGGCGCAGCTATTTAGTTTATTGGTGGCGATTCAGTCTGGAGCTATGGGGTCAAATCCAATGACACAGGTTTTGTTCTAGGGTGAGCATTTCCCCTCTGTTCTGGTGGCCAAATTCAGCAAATCAAGCAAGCCACTACAATTCATTAAGCTAAGGGACTGTTCGACCGATGTTATATGAAGAATCAACACCGGTCGAAAATTGAATAAATTTGAGTTATTGATTGAGATGCTGGTGTGTATCTAATAAATAGCCATCATTAACAAAATCAAAAAACAACTCGTCTACTGATTGATCTTCAATTAAGTTATTAATTACGTTATCCATTTTACCTGAATTTCCGTCAATAATAATTATTTCATTATCTATCATAGTATTTCCATCATAAAATGAAACCAGCAGTGGCGATTGAGGTTCTCTTTCCAGAACAATGGACCATGAACCATTGTTAACTGCGGCCTGAGCAATCATATCATCCTGATATGAAACAGCTACTGAATTTGCACTAACTGGTGCAAATCCGGATATGGTCACATCATTTTTATTTTGTTTATTATGCGGCTCTCCAACTATTAAGCTCATTTCATGTGCAGCACTACGAGTTCCTTCAGCGTTTTCGTAAACAATAATGATTTCATTTAGACCAAAGTTAAGGTTTTGCTCCACTTCGTGACTCCATCGTCCGTTAGATACATCAACCTCTTGAGGCTGAGAGTCAAACTCGTTTATGTATAGTAAAGCTTTTATTGCGTGCCCATAGAGTATGTCTCCCTCTATAGTGGGTTTTTGGTTGCTGGTAATATTATCAGACTCAAGTGCTAAGCCAACGGAACCTATTATTGGAGCGGTAGTATCTATTGTCAGAGAATCTAGCTCTGTTTTACCAGAAGAGTTACCTGCAGCATCAAACACCTCGACGCTGAGCTGATACTCTCCATCACTCAACATCTCGCTAAAGCTGCCCTGCCATACACCGTTTACAACTTCGGCTCGAAGTGAAATGGATGTGCCATCAAGCCCTGTAGCATACACAACGACCCACTCTGCATCAGCGGCAACGGTTCCTGTTAACGTCGGTTGCTTATTAGACGTAATAAAATCACCCGCAGCCCCCGTATCTGTATCTTGCGTTAGCTCAATATTGTCAGATTGCTCTGGAGCGGTAGTATCTATTGTCACCAAACTCTCGCTGCTGTTTGTGTATCCTTTATCATCTGTTACTGTGACAGTAATTGAATAAATGCCATCTCGTAAACTTGATATGTTCGCCACCCAAAGCCCACTTTCATTGAGAGTAGCTGTGTATTGAATGCCATTAAGACTAATTACAACCGAACGAAAACTACTGTTAGGTGATATTATTATTGTTAAATCGTCGGATGCAACAAGCCCTCCCCCAATATCGTTGGCGAATGATGTTGAAAATGTTGGAAGAACAGTATCAATATAAACCCCCCCCTCACTTTGAGCAGAATTACCTGCAATATCAGACACTTGAACTATGTACTTCAGCTCTCCATCGGGCAATGAATTTTTCACTGAAATTTGCCAATTACCATTCGAATCTGCTTTTGTTTCATATACATAACCACCAATAACCAGTTTAACTATTGCATTAGCTTCCGTTTTACCAATAATCGTTGGTTTATTATTGTGTGTAACCCCATCAATATCCCCTGAATCTGAACCATCTGATAGATGAAAATCGCCCACTTCCGGTGGTGTCACATCATAGTTAATAGTAATCGTACTACTACCCTGAAACTTACCATTAACGAAAGGTGTATCTAATTCTGATTCAACTCGAATAGTATATATACCATCCTTACTTAGAAAGGATGATATGTCCACTGGCTCATTACCAAATGTGTAAACGCACTTACCATTAATATATAACTTGTTAACTAACCTAATCCCTGGCGCATCTATACTGTTTTTACTAGACACACTCAAGATAGGAGCAGAACTACCATTATAATGGAAGCTCCCATCGAAAAAATTAGCTCCTTCAATGCTTGCATTGTATACACTGTCGCCCCAGCCAAGGATATATACTTTTTCAGTTAATGTCTTTTTATTTCCTGCATTATCTGTGACAGTGACCGTTATATCATGCGTTCCAATTTCATTCCAGCTTACAAAATCACTAATTTTAAATGAGATAACACCATCTTTAGAAATATTATATTTTTTCGTCACTCCATTAAGTGTTACTTCAACAGAGTTAGCCCCCGAGGCATAAAAATCAATATATTTATTGTGCGCTGGATAAAAGGCTGAATATTCAGTAGAATAACTATCGCCAGAAGGAGCCAAATCAATGAATGTATCAACAGTCACATTAACCGTTTGACTTTCAATTATAACGCCGCCCGCATTGTAATATATTATCTTTATTGGATATTTGCCATCAACATCAAACCCAGAATTAACTGGCAATGACCACTCACCTGCGGAATTAAGAATCAAGTTGAATTCTGATCCGTTAATGACAATCTTTACACTCCCATTTGTTGCATTTACATTCGTACCTGAAAGCACAAACTCGCCATCATTACTTAATAGGTTAGGTGAGCCATCCAAAAGAACCTCAGAATAAATATTAATAAATGAGGATTCTGTTACCACCTTGCCCCACGCAGATTCAACTTGAATCGTAAAAGCCTGAATACCGATCTCAAAGCCATTAGTATCAAAACTAAACTTTCCATTGGAGTTAACAGATAATAATATTTTTGAGTCCCCAAACATAATATACGCTTTTGTGTTCTGATTAAACCCTTTAATGGTTCCCTCAATCATTGTGGCTGTTGTTTTTAAATCTATGATTTCATAGTTAGCTTTGTCTACGATTGCGGCATGAGATGAATGGGATATGCTATTTCCTGCTACATCTGTTACAGTAATGGTTACTGAGTGCTTACCGTTACTTAAAGGACCTACAGAAGCATAAAAGTCGCCATTTTTATCCACTGTTACCTTTTGGTTGTATCCGCCAACAGATACTTCAATAACTGAATAGGGCTCGAATTTTTTATTATTTTTTAAAATAAAAAAGTCATCATTAGTTCCCCACCCAGAACCGGAAGGATTCGTAACGTTGTAAATACCATACATTGAATGTTCAACGTGTAAGGCATTATCTATTTTTAACGATGTGTCAGGCAAGGTTATACTATCACCATCTAAATATGATGAAATAGAAACGTAATAATTGCCATCGCTCAACGTATTGGCTTGAACTTCCCAGTAACCAGACAGACCCACAGCACACGTCAATGTCTGCATCACTTTCCCACTAGAATTTTTTATCTCCACCTTTACGCTTGAACCCGGAGTTGCCCACCCCGAGTAAATTGGGCTTGTTTTGTTTGTTATGTTATCCCCAATAACGCCAGTATCCGATGAAGGATTTAATCCACCATTAATGAATAGCTCTGCATTACCAGATATACTCCCATGAGCGACGAGCTTGTTTCCCGCCGCATCAGTTACATTTGCAACGTAAGTGTGAGATATACTGTTTGAAATATTGCTTATATCAAGAGACCAAGAACCATCGCCATTAACAACAACTCCATTTGTTTCATTATACTTAATTCCGGAAATTTCAATTTCAATTTTTGCACCTTTTTCTACTATGCCTGATAAATATTTTTTACCGCCAAAATCAGTCACATCAATGGAGAAGTCAACAACCGTATCAACAACAACGGAGACTGACTGTGTTGATGATTTATTGCCTGCAGCATCCTTAAAAGAGAACTCAAAAAAATACTCCCCATCACTAAGTGCTGTGGGAACAGTAAACTCCCAAGAACCATCAGATTTAACATTTACATAAGCGTATTCAATACCATCCAAGTAAATAACAACCTGTTCTGCTCCACCATGTGAGGTGCCGTTAAAAACAGGTGTTGATGAATTAGATAATCCATTCCCTGAGTCATTAGTTAATTGAACATTGCCATCAGGAGGAGTTCTGTCAATATGCAATATAATATCCATTGCGTCTGAAGCATTGCCTGCCAGATCAGAAAAGCTCAATGAAATACTAGTGTTACCCTCTGGCAACTCTGGCAATTGAAAAGACCATAGTCCATTAACAACGGGGACGGAGTAATTATAACCATTAATTGATATCGATATTGATTTTGCGTCTTCAGGAGCAAACCCATTTAAAATTGGTCTAATGTCGTTTGTTACGAACGTTCCATGTTCCCCTGAACTATCTCCCAACAAAACTGTCAGCTCGTTTATATTCGCATGAGTATCTATTGTTATAGCTTGCGATTCGCTAACACCTGAAGAATTTCCTGCATAATCAATGAACTCGAACGACAGATGATAGATTCCATCGGGTATGTTTGACGGAATCTCATATTCCCAATCCCCGCTGGAATTTAGTGGCAATTGAATAATAATTGGTTCCAATAACGCACCAAAGTACACCTTTACGTATTTTGTATCACTACTTGCAGTCCCTGATAACACTGGCCGACTAAATGATGTTATATTATCTCCTACTAAACCTGAGTCAGATTTCACATCTAACCCACCG
This sequence comes from Turicibacter sp., assembly GCA_051646305.1. GTDB lineage: Bacteria > Bacillota_I > Bacilli_A > MOL361 > Turicibacteraceae > Turicibacter. Next base: position 7,567 of record JBOFCV010000094.1, on the reverse strand, counting down.
TATCCAGACGGTGGTGTAGAATCAACAATAAACGTATCGCTGTATTCAGTCGTGTTTCCTGCACTATCTGAAGATGTGATAAATATAGTATTTTCACCCTGCGGTAAGTCAGTGCTAATTTGTATGCCCCAGACGCCATCACTAGATGCAGTAGTTGTAAACGAGCTATTCCCTATAGTTATAGTAATAGCGGTTCCAGGCTCTGCTTTTCCAGACAGGAATGGTTTTGTTAAATGTGTAAATCCATCATCGTTTTTAAATGGCTCGATACTGATGTTTTCTATCGCTGTATCAACATGAATGCTTGTATTTATGCTTTTTTCTGTCACTCCATCACTTATTTTTATGTAAACAACATGATTGCCATCAGGAAGGCTATCTGGTAAATCAAAAGACCACTCACCATTACTTGGTACAGTGACTAGATATTGCTTTCCATTAATATAAATTATCAGTGATGCGTTCGGAGTTGCCTCCCCGACTAAAGTTGGATTATTATTATTGGTTACTTTATCGCCTAGAGTCCCGCTATCAGTTTGTTTACTTAGCCCAGCCGTGACATACAATATAGCGTTAACCTCAGGCTCCTCAGGCTTAGGCTCCTCAGGCTTAGGCTCCTCAGGCTTAGGCTCCTCAGGCTTAGGCTCCTCAGGCTTATTAGATGTTTGTGAACTTGATGATGAGTCGTTATCATTACTACTTTTTTTAGTCTCCGCCTGCGATTTATCACTGTTTTTCGATACGGTACCTACCTTGTTTTGTTGTAATGCTCTATTTTCTTCGATTAGCTTTTTTAACTTAACCTCTGAAATTTCTAAGCTCTGCTTCATCGATTCTAGTTGTTCTTTTTTTTCTTGGTCAAGCAACTCACTACTTTCCAATTTTTCCATAAGGTCGCTTATTTTTATCTTCAATTCTTCTAGGCTTTTTATTTCTATTTTTTCAGTTCCAATAAGTTCAGCCATGTAAGCAATAGAAACATCGTCACCATTTAAAATCAAATGGTTTAAAAACGCATCCTGTGATATTTCATTATTGCTCTTGTCGAAAAGCTTGATTCGCCCAAGCATAAAGTCAACCAATCCATCTTTAATAAAAATGGAATTCCCATTGGAGGAGATTGTTAAGTCAAAGCCTGATATCTCAAATGATTCAACATTGTTATAATTCACTTTAAAACCCTCTATCTTTAAGAAATTTTTATATTATACTTAGATGTTTTTGCGCCCAGTTGTATTTTTTTAATATCGAAAGATGAAAGCACTCTATCATTGTTAGTGGCTATAATCACGATAGAGTTTTCTGCCTTTTTGTTTAACATTGACATCAAGTCGATAGAGTCTTTAGTCGGTAAGCCTGCGAATGGTTCATCTATTAATAAAACCTTAACTTTTGAATGCTCAATGATTGAAAATAATAGTTTCTTTTTTTCACCGAATGAAAGCCCAAGAGCCTCGATACTTCCCTTAAAAAACAACTCATGGGATAATTTGATATTTGGTTTTGCTTTTAGTATATGGCGAGACATTTCATTTATAGTAAACACTCCGAACAATCGCATGTTGTCGCTTAGCGTTCCGCTAATAAAATTAAAATCAGATGGGACAAGAAAAAACAAATCCCTTAGTGAGTTATTTGATATTTTTTTTGCATCATAATTATCTATAAATACATCGCCATCAAATTCGCCTCGCCCCAATAGAGCTTGCAATAGAGAGGTCTTCCCTGTCCCAATAGTTCCTGTAATAGCGTGAAGTTTTCCTTTTGAAAAATCATAGGAAATTGGATTTTCCACATCAATTAACGCTGACTTTAAGTTTTTAATACTGAAATTATTTACATCATCTATTTTTACATCCCCAAAAAAAGCATCTTGCTTATCGTCAACTATTGTTCTGGACTGTTCATTTAGGGAGTGTATTGATATTTTTAATAAAAATGTTTTATTTACAGTTGTGGACAACACAGACGAAAGTCGACCATTAATCAACATCATAGCGAAAGCAACTCCCCAGATAGACGCATCATTTTGCACCGAAAAATATAGAGTGCTAAACATTACAAATAAAGAGGCAAATGAGTTTACTTTTATCATCTCATTCCACTTGTAATTATTGCTTGATATTTTTAATTTATTATTTTGAGATTGCTCTGAATTTTTACCAATAAACCAATCTAGGGCGGACAGTGAAATCAATCCCGTATATGATGAATTTATATTTATTGATTGAGTGTAGTCAATCATTTGCCCGGACACAATGGATGATTGAATGACATCTTGGTAAGAGTCAAATCTGATATAAGTCAAAATAAAAAAACAAACCAAATAATAAAACAAAATAAATGATGCAGGCCAGCCAAGAATAAGAAAAAGAACGACACTGAGAAGACAAAAAGAAAAAGAGTCAATCAAAATGGATGGTATTAACTCCCAGATACTAGAGGCTGAAGATTCGATTATTTTATATCTTGAGTGGTAATCTCTTTTTTTTACAACACTAGCTAGACCAACCAAGTACCTATCGAGCAAAATGCCATTTTGTTTTATTTTCCTCTTTGAAATCTTTGATATTATTAACTTCGAATGAGTTTCAAAAGCTATAAATAAAAAAAACAGCAGGCTAACAATCAATACTGATTGAAAAGAGTCGCTATAGATCAATTTTGAGTTAAAGATATTGCTATATAGCGGAGGTATTAATAAAAACACAGAAAAAAACACATTTAGCAACACTATTCTCGGTGTTAGTGATAATATTTTTTTTAAAAAATCTTTCTCATTGAGATTTTTATTTGTTATTTTGTATATAACGAAAACCGAACCATCATCGTTTAATAATGCCCTGCCAAATGTCAAATTGAAATACCCACCTTCCCTCCACTCAAGTAAAGATACTCTTTCGTCATTAAGCACTAATGCATATTCAACGCCATCTGGTATTTTAAATACTTTCGACAGTTCTATAAAAAAAAATGGGCTACTATCTACTTTTAGCGACTCATTTGGTCCATAGAGAAAATTTTTGGCCTCGCCAATATCATCAGGATTAAGCAAACCTGCCTTTTTTAAAAAGAAATCAATCATTGCATAACTCACTATTTAAAATTAATGAAGCACGAGTTTTTTTTCTCATCAAAAATAATCGACATTTCAACATCAGGTTTTGAATTAGATGACTTTAATGCTTTAATAATTTTTATGTAGTTAAAAACTAAAAACTTTTCCGCATCACCCTTTAGCCTGCTTCCGCCATAAGTGCATGTAATAACCATCCCCTTCCCGCGGGAAGATAAATATTCAATTTCATTATCGCTGATAATTAAAGATTTTAAGAATCTTTGTGAAGACGTATGCTCCACTTCGGAGTCATTAATATACAGCCCTCTACTTCTGAGTAAATCATTAAATTTTTCAACATCAACCTTTTTAACCAATAACACTGACATAATTAAAACCATAATGGCAACTGCACTAGACAATGCAGAAATGAAGCCCATCATATTAAAAGCCTCACTTAATCTAACCGGATACAAACATTAAAGGAGAGTAAAAAAGGCCAAATAAATACTCATATAAACTTACTTTTTTATTTACCGCAAACAACGAAACACCAACACCCTCATGGAAATAGTTATTTCTTTCACTGACAGCTATTACCGCTTCATAATATCTATTATTTTCATTTCTTTCATCTATTTTAAATGAGTCTGAACTAATTGATTCAATAACACCACTAAATACTACCCGATTACCAGGGGTGGACAGCACTCCCTTAATCGGCATTCCTTGAAACAAAAAAGCCCTGTATTTTGAAGGGAAACGCCCTTTCACCAAGGCTCCTTCGCCATCCATATTTAGAGTTAGTATCAATTGCCCTTTTTCTACTAGAGATCCATTCGAAATATTTTTCCCTTTAGTAAAAACAACACCGTGTCCAGGGCTAACAACGGTATTAAGTTCTTTCTTCGACTCTAAAATGATTTTCTCACCATTCAATCTCACTTCATCGGCCTTGGTCGATGACAATTTTTCATACACATCATTTAATGTTCTAGCTTGCCTTGAAAAAATATCAACATCAATTTCATTAGCTTCTCTAGATAATGACTCAAACTCTAATTTTCTCTTGTTTTTATCCAGTAAAAACTCTGACAATGCAATGTTGTCGCTTATCTTTTCCATTATGGATACATTGCTGCTCTGTATAATTTCACTTTTTCTCTTAACCAGCTTTTCTTTTTTATTTAAAAGCTCTATTTCTGATTCGACATCTTGCTTTTTGTGCTCTATATTTCTTTTTTTTTCTATAAGCAATTTTTTTTCCGCTAAAAAGGCACTGCCTGCATATCCACAATCGATGTTGCCATTAGATAAACAAAGAAAATCTCGTTCCAGGCTATCTTTTTTTTTCTTTGTGATAGCCAAGCTACTTTCTATTGCTTGTATTTTTTTTGCCACCTCTATATCTGTGACAACAAATAGCACATCATTTTTTTCGACAGCATCATTGGGCGTAGCATTCAACGCTGAAATAACTCCAGAGCTAGGCGTTATAATGTCAATTTTCCCACCGCTTTGCTCTACGATCCCCTCCCCTGGTGATACAATTTCAACTTTAAGAAACAAAACACCAATAAGCAAGGCTGGGAAAAGCAATGACTTTACTTTATTCAAAGTTTTTCCCTGCTAGATGTAATGCATCAAATATATAACTAATATTCTTTATTTCTAATTGGTTTTTTTGACCTATGGCTGCGAGCAGCTCTTTTTCATTTGATAATATTTCATAGAAAGAGCTTCTCCCCAAATCAAAGTTTTCCTTCAGCGAAGTCGATATTTCAGTCAAGGAAGATATCTGCTCGTTTATGTTACGCAATTCTTCTTTATTGAAATCACTGCTTAATGAAATGCTATTCATTTGATTCCTTAGGTCATTTTCAAGCCATAGTAAATCGCTTTTTTTAGATTGGTGTAAATATCTATTCGCGTCAATCTCTTTATTTCTTGAAAAATCAAAAAAATCAACTTTAAATTGAATATCTATTATGTCGTCAGGCTCTCTGTTTTTTATTTTTTTATTTTCGTATGCAACTTTAACCTCCCAGTCCAAGGGGGACATATTTGCTTTTTTATTAGCTAAAGAAAGCTCTAAAAAAGAAATTTTATAATCAAAATTATCTCTAACACTCAGTTTGTTAATGTCTATTTTTGATACATTTTGTATCCATCGGCCAGAGATAACTCCCATATCAAATGGAACTCCAGTTAACCGAACGATATCACCGTTAACCCCCTCCAGCTGCTTTTTATATGCTATTATTTCAGAGTCTATTTTTTTTGTTAATAACTGTATTTGTTCTAAATCACTTTCTGACGAAAGCCCTGATAATAAGTTGGCCCTGACTTGCTTGCTGATGATAGAGGCTTTACCTTTGAGTTTTTTGGTTTTATCTATGGCATCTTTATATAACTCAATAATAGCAACATTCCTTAATACTCCATTGCGAATGTTTGAGGCTTCTGCGTTTGCCCTCAATGAGGCTATATCAATATTAATGTTAGTGTTTTCTATCGCGTCAACAACTCCTGCACCAGCTATTTTTGATGTTATTTTCACTGTTCTTTCCGGAGTCGTTTGTGACGCATTTGTTTTTTTTCCTATAATCTTAACCTCCCCTGTAGGCAAAAAATAAAACTTCACTGCGTCTTTTCTTGAATGGTTTGCATCAACCTCTCTGAGTATTGCATTTAGTTTGTAACTGCTATCTAGCGCTTTTTTTATATAGTCAAATTCATCAGCAAAAGCGTTTATTGATAACAACATAAATGTGACCATCGACATGGTTACGTTATATGTAAAAAGAATGAATGGCTGCTTTAATTTTTTCATTTTTAATTTCTTCTTTCGTTTTTATATCGTTAATCATCACTTCAACATTCTTTGCTATCAAACAAGCATCCTGAACAGTGGATAACTGGCATCTAATTTCATTTATTTTAAAATGGTTTGAATTTATTCTCTCATTGGTATGAAGTTGAGAATCAATAATTTCTTCAATTTTTATCTGTATATTTTGTTGGCTTAACATAATGTGCTCCAATGCGGCCACAGTTAGTTTTTTTTCCTCATTTACATTAACTGAATCACTCAAATTGTTAATGGCAGATATTGACTTATCAAGAGATTCAGTCAGTCTATTCATAGCGTTGTAAAACTGATATTCCCACACTGCATTGTGTTTTTTATTGTTGATACTTACATCTATTGATTTGCACCAAAAATTTGAAGATACAAGCAAAAGCAATGATAAGGTAACGCCTACGATTGATGTTAAAAACGCATAACTCATTGAGGATAAAGCTTCAGATATTGCCTGCATAAGCGCTTCAGTATCCCCTCCAGAAAGAGCTCCAGATATGGAGCTAATCATGCCGGTAAGACCTATAAATGTCCCTATCAATCCTAGTGATACAACTGCTGATGCGGATAACTTTGTTTGAGAATTAATTAATGATGTGTTTTTAAATTTAACCCCAACAACTAATATAAATAAAGGGTAAACATAAAAGACAGACATCATCAAACTTAATTCAAAAGCCAATGAAAAAACCTGTATGGCCATTGCATTGAGAGCGGGACTTAGCCAAACTAAAAAGAAAATAGAAATGTAGATGAAAACGCCTATCAATAAATTTATTTTTTTCATTCAAACCTCAAACAAGCAATATACTCATCAGAACAAACAAACTCAGTGTTATTTACAAAAAACACTCTAACCCCTTCAAATATAGCTTTTTTTTCAGAAAAAAACAGGAGCCCTTCTTTTGACTTCAGTGCATCACTATTTAATGAAATTTTGCCCACCATGGACTGTTTAACGATGTTATCAATTGCTAATAAAGACTTAGATGATAATGCACCGTTTTTCTTTACAAAAAGTGACTTATACTTACCATCTATGACTACTGATTCATCAGTTAAAATTTCATTTCGCAATGCATTTATTTTTTTGCCTGTGGATACAATAAACACTACGGAAACTAATAAAATAACGCATAGTGCACCACTTAACCCATCAACGAGAGCGCCTAAAATAGCATCATCATCATCATCCACTTGACTGAATCCTATTAGAAATAGATGTTAAATCAAAAAAACCACTTTAACGCAAAAAAAGCGATCTTTCGCGCAATCAATGAAGTTAAATGCGCACGGTTCATGATTTCATGGCCTTAATTTGTTAAGGGGGAGAGGCAGGTTTCTTCTAACTGAAAAGGAAAAAGGGGTAGCGACTCCAACTTAGTGGTAATGATTGATTGTCAGATACCAGCCGATGACCTTATCGTGCATTTCTTCTGATTTGGTGAAGCAGATTGTCCTTCGGGTAAGTCGTTTAAGATGAGTACGCAGATTCAGATTATGGCGCTGGTAATCCCCCCGAAAAACTGAGGTGCTCATAAGTAGAATTTCTCGTATCTTGAACGCTGGAGGTTCTACATGAAAACATCACGCTTTAGCGATGCTCAAATCATCGCCATCCTCAAGCAAGCCGAGTCCGGTTCACC
>JBOFCV010000090.1:0-10681 GCA_051646305.1 Turicibacter sp. | reverse complement strand
TTAACTTTACCCCATGTTTCTACTACACAGAAAACCCTGGAAAAGTTGATTATATGGCGGATGAATGTAAAGCCCGTCAATCTATTGGAATCAGTTGCGAACTATTTACAGAAGCAACTCACCATAAAGAATTTAGCTTTGACTTTGCAGCAGGAATTTTCTCTCACTATGGTGGAGCAACTATGGATCCCCTTCGTTTCACAAGAGATTTGATTAATTATAACGCGAAGCGCGGCCTACAAGTATATGAAAACACAAATATCCTAAACTTTGATTTATCACAAAATCAAGTCACATTAACAACCGATATGGAATTTACCATCACCGCCAATAAAGTTGTTATTTGTACAGGTTACGATGCACTAAACTTCTTTGATCCTAAAAAACCATTCGTCAATTTAGCACGCACATTTACCATTGTGACAAAACCAATCGAAGAATTATCAGACTGGCGTGCACAATGTATTATTCGTGACGATAAAAAACCATATACTTATTTACGTGCAACTCCTGATAATCGTATCATTATCGGTGGTGAAGATATCGCCTTTGATGACTTAGAAGATGAAATTGCTACAATGGGCGATCGTAATCCACACGCGCTCCAACAGTATCATCAACTTTTAAAACGTGCACGTAAAATGTTCCCACAATATGAAAATTTAAAAACTGATTATTGGTATCATGGTGTCTTTGCTGATACAAAAGATACTCTCCCATTTATCGGACCACATAATGATTATCCAGGTGCCTACTTCAATTTAGGATATGGTGCTAATGGAATCCTTTACTCATTAATCGGAGCCAAATTAATTACTCAACACTACCAAGGCTATAACCCAAAAGAATTAGAAATCTTTAAATTTGATCGATACTAACATCCAAAAAAGAAGTAATCTAAAAATCGATTACTTCTTTTTCTTTTCATTCTTTATGAGCTGTTTAAAAAGATAAAAAATTGACCCATCGCTACTAATTTGCTATACTCGAAGGTGACAATATGATGAAGAAATGAGTGGATACAGCTCCTCACATTTGATTTTATATCATTTATTAAAATCGGTGTGGTACGGAAAACAAATATAATTACAATTTAAATGCACAAACCAACATAACTTGCTGGTCTTTTTAATTGTGCACCTCTGTAATTTTATTTGCTCTTCGTATATCCACTATCCATTTATCAATCGATAGTTTAAGCGACAGAGTTAATCTGTCGCTTTTTTTATTTTCCATCATATTGTCAAAATTAAAACCTAAGGAGCTTACTATGAAAAATAAAACAACTCATTGGAAAAAAGATTTTTTCACCATCTGGACTGGACAAGCGATCTCGCAACTCTCTAGTTCAATCTTACAAATGGCCATTGTATGGTACCTCATTGCCAATACAAACTCACCTTCACTTGTTGCCCTTTCAGGCATTATGGCCTTTCTCCCACAAGGACTACTCGGACTTTTTATCGGGGTCTTCATTGACCGTTATAATAGAAAAACCATTATGATTTTATCAGATTTACTCATTGCACTCGCAAGTCTTTCGCTCGTCCTAGTCGGATTAACTGGTGAAATTCCTGTTGGACTCATCTTATTCGTTCTCTTTATTCGTTCAGTTGGGACAGCCTTCCATACCCCAACCCTTCAAGCAGTAACTCCACAACTCGTTCCCGACGATAAACTAACACAATGCGCTGGTTACTCTCAAACACTACAATCTGTTTCTCTAATCATTAGCCCAGCGCTAGCTGCAATCCTATTTTCAATATGGGATTTAAATTATATTATTTTGTTAGATGTCTTGGGTGCATTAATCGCCTTAGCTACATTAAGTGTTGTTAAAATTCCAAAAGTAACACAAAACCACACTCAATCGTTACATTTACTCAAAGAAGCAAAAGAAGGCATTCAACTATTAAAAGCAACTAAACTCATTTCCTTTATGATGATTGGAGCCATTTTCTCATTTGTCTATATGCCTTTGTTCGTTCTTTACCCCATGATGACACTCTCTTACTTCAATAAATCTTCTTATCATGCCGGACTCGTTGAAATCGTCTTCGGTGTTGGAATGCTAATGGGTTCCATCGTATTAGGATCAATTCAGCAATTTAAAAATAAAAAATTCGTAATTGGTGTATCTGGCGTTATCATGGGGGTAACAATGCTAATCTCGGGAATTTTATCACCGAATGGATTCATTCTATTTGCCACATTATCAACCATCTTAGGCTTCGTATCGCCTTTCTATCAAGGATTACAAGTAACAGTTTATCAAGAAAAAATTAGTGAAGCCTACTTAGGACGCGTTCTGTCATTGACTGGAAGTTTAATGGTTATCGCAACACCCCTAGGGATCTTCATTTCTGGAATCGCATCTGAGCTAATCGGTGTAAATTATTACTTTGCACTCTCAGGCGGACTCATGATCATCACTGCGTTTTTATATATTAAGAAAAAATAACTGTTTTCATCCTATTTTGTTCCCCCAAAGCATATGATTAACTACTGCAACTAATTGGGGGGATTAATTATGTTTTGTTCAAAATGCGGATCTCTTTTAAAAAATGAAGAAGCCTTTTGTCATCAATGTGGCGCCAAAGTAAAATCAAAAGCACGTCATTTACAAACTTTTAACTCATCGTATCAAGCGTCACCTTATAATCAAGCCAATTCAACTTTCAATCAAAGTTCAACCTTTAATATCCGAACTTTACTATTAAATCCATCTGTTTTAAGAAAAATACTCTTCACCCTTTTGTCTACCTTAATCTTTTTGGTAACCCTGATTGCCATTGGAAAAGACTCTGAAATTACCTACATTCAAGGTAGCACGATTGAAAATTATGAATCTAAAACTGTCGGAGAAGCATTCCAAGATTTCTTTGATAAACCCACATGGACCTATTTTGAGACAGATTCAGGTCACGATATTGTTGAATTTGAAGGACTAGCCAACCTAAATGGAACAAAAGCAACATTTTTACTTCAATTCACGGTGTATGAAGATGATGATTATTTCGAAATTACCTATTATGAAATAAATGGCGCTCAACAGACGTATTATGATCTCATTGATTTACTCGATGTTGTTTATGAATAAAATAATTCATAACCTATTAATTAACTAAATAACTAATCAGTTAACTCATGTGAATTACATTAATTAAAGTAATTTACATGGGTTTTTTATTAATTTACATAATTTAACACTTTTTATTGCATCTATCGTAGTAATGTGCATATAATAGTATTACGACAGATGAAGTAAAATAGAAGGTGATAATTTGATAAGCAGTGATATTCTTCGTGGTTATAACGATATTCTCATCCTCTCTATATTGAAGCAGAAAGATTCATATGGGTATGATATATCAAAAGAAATTTTTAAACGAAGCAATGAGATTTATTCTATTAAAGAAACAACCCTTTACTCAGCTTTTACAAGGCTTGAAAAAAATGGATACATTGCTTCTTATTATGGGGATGAAACATTTGGAAAACGTCGAACTTACTTAACAATTACAGATAGTGGACGTATTTATTATGAGGAAAAGTGCAAAGAGTGGGATCTAACTAAACAATTAATTAATCAATTTACGGAAAGGAATGATGATAATAATGAATAAAATTAGTTCTTATGTAGAAAATATGTTCTATTGTTTACCCCATACTGATGAGGTTATTCAAGTTAAAGAAACAATGATGGTAAATATGGAGGATAAATATACGAGTTTATTGGCTCAAGGTAAAACTGATAGCGAAGCGTTTTTGCTTGTTGTTTCTGAATTTGGGAGCATGGAAGAGCTTTGCCAAGAAATGAATTGGAATGTTAATTCAACGCCTACTAATCCTTCACCAAATTTAAAAATGACGGAAGACTACGAAGCATTTAGAAAGAAATTTAGTATCGGTATGGCCATCGGGGTGGGGCTTTGTATTTTAGCATGTGCTGTTATGGTTTTGCTAACCGAAATTTTTAATGTACCTGAATCAATTGGTACTACCGTCTTTCTTTGTTTAATCGCAATCGCAGTCATAGACTTTGTGTATTTCGGTATCCAAAGTGAAAAATATGAATCACATCAAAAAAAATCTCCACCTAAACAACAAGATTCTAGAGCCGAAGCTTTACAAGGAATTATCATGATCTCTTGTACCATTGTCTATTTAATCATAGGATTTGTCTATACGGCTTGGCATCCCGGGTGGATTATCTTCCCAATCGGAGGATTACTTTGCGCCATTATTAATCTAGGATTTACGTTTACTAAAAAATAAAACAGAACCCGCATAGTTACCACAAAGGAACTATGCGGGTTTACTTGTTTATCATTCTAGATTAATTTGTGTTATAATTTTAAAAATGTATGAGGTTAAAACAACGATATGAGTCGGATTCATTTTTTTGGGTACTAATAAAATTTAAATTAGACAACCTCTATTGTGTTTTAAGCTATTTTTGCTATTACATGAAAATAAAAAATAATTATGTCTATCTAAAGAGGTGAGAAAATTGCATAAATTACGATTATTCTTTATTAATAATTTCAGTTTAGATCAAGATAAAGCATCAAATGATGAAATTTACAAGATGATGAAAAATTGTGCGACACTGCGTGGAACTAATTTGTTCATCCTTATGATGGCGATTTTTATTGCCTCAATCGGTCTCAATATGAACTCCACAGCCGTCATCATTGGGGCTATGCTCATTTCTCCTTTAATGGGAGGAATTATGGCGATTGGTTATGGAATGGCGACAAACGATATGAAACTGGTGCAACGGGCAGGTAAAGTTTTAATTGTTCAAATCATTATTTGTATTTTAACGTCAGCCTTATACTTTAAAATTTCACCTATGTCTATTGCAAAATCAGAATTACTGGCTCGTACAACCCCCACCATTTGGGATGTATTAATTGCTTTTTTTGGTGGACTCGCAGGAATTGTTGGGGTGACTCGAAAAGAAAAATCGAATGTCATTCCTGGCGTTGCTATCGCAACAGCTTTAATGCCGCCTTTATGTACCGTTGGTTATGGAATTGCCATTGGAAATCCAAAGTTTTATTTAGGGGCTTTTTATTTATTCTTTATAAATAGTTTCTTTATTTGTTTAAGCACTTATTTAATCATTCGTATCATTGGTATCCCTTTAAAAACATATGTGGGGGATGATGGGGTTGAACGTGTGGCAAAAGTTAAAAAATTGACGATTTTCATTGCCATTTTAACCGTTGTCCCTAGTTTACTTTTCGGTTATCAATTTGTGGTTGAAAGTGTCCTTGAGTCTAATATTAATAAATATGTGGATAAAGAATTTATCTTTGATCAGACGCGTGTCGTGAGCAAATATGTCGACAAGAAAAATAATGTACTAGAAATTGCATTAGTCGGTTCACGTATTAGTAGTGATACAATCGAATTATTAGATAATAAATTAGCTGAGTATAATTTAGGTTCCTATCAATTAAAAGTCACACAAGGAGAAGCGAATCAGTCCTTGGGGTCAGATGATATTAAAACAATCATTCAACAAGAGCTCTATGAAAAAAATGAAATAGCCTTGAGTGACCGTGATCGACGAATTGAAATTCTTGAAAATGAATTGATGAAGTATAAATTAGCTGAATTTGATATCAAGACCTTAACAAAAGAAATTAGTAGTATCTTCCCACAAATAAAATCACTGAGTATGGGGAAAAACAAAATCTATAATAATCAAACTGATGAGATTGAAGAAGTCATTATTGCCTCTGTTATCGGACAAGACCCCTTTACAACAGATGATAAAAATAAAATTACCGCTTGGATTATCGCTCGTACAAACAATACGAATGTACAAGTTTACATGGATATTTTAGATGAACCTATCCTCTCAACGGACGATGAACAATTAAATGAAGCACTAGGGGAAGATAATGAATGAGTTACTAGAACCCCATAAAAAAAGACATGAATTTTTAAAAATTCATGTCTTTTTTTATCCGCATCCTATTCTTTTATTTAAATTAAGTCTTAGTTAGATCTCATTATAGTTCCAGTCATACTTTTACAAAAATTAATCTGCTTAAATTTACTAAAACGACTGCTAGGAGACAACTTTCTAAATAATTTCAAATTCTCAATTTTTAAGGGTCTGTTTTATCAAACTTTCTAGTGAACAATACCTTTTTAAAAGGATAACGTTTAATTTGGTTTTAAGACAGTAGGAAAATAAAAGCTTTCAGAGCTTTATTTTTAAATTAGGTAAAATGATAAACTCTACTATCGTTTTACTGAGTTGGTATGAGTTTTAACTGGTTATATAAGAAGTCATTGAATTCGTTGGGAATATCCATATTTACAAGATGGCCTGCACCTTCAAATATTTTTAACTGGCTATCCGGTTCGCTTTTATGCCAAAGATTAGCTGCTTTAATCGCCATCTTATTATCCTTTTCCCCACACACGATTAAAAGAGGATATAATCGTTTTTTTGTCTCCTGTTGATTCACTAACTTAGATAATGTCGTTAAATATCTAAATGAACTTCTCTTAAACTGAATATTCATCTGATAAAAAGCCTCTTGCGCCTCTTCTGTAAAAGCTGATATTTTTTTATTTTCAGCTGAAAACCATTTAATTGAAATAATTGCTTTTAACATCATTTTAATTTGGGCCTTACTATTTTCTTTTTGAATCGATGCATCAAAGTTATTAATATCATACCCTCCAATACAACAAAGAGATGCAACACTTTCTGGGTATTCATTAGCAAAATCTTGTATCAGAACAGCACCAATAGACACCCCTATTAAATGTATTTTATTAAGGTTTTCAACCTTCATAATTTGATGAATATATTCAGCTGTCTTATCTATTCCGTCTCCTTTTTTAGAATGAATAGATTGACCATGTCCAATTAAATCTAACGTAATAATCTGATATCTTTTTGAAAAAAATTCTAATTGAGAATTAAAACTAGTATGATTTGCAAACGCTGCATGTACAAATATCATACATTCACCTGATTTATTTCCGGTCATATAATAATGGATGGGTGTATTTTCTAATCTTTTATCTGTCATTTCCATCGTTCCCCTTTAAATAAATTCCTTACAACTTCTGCGTAACTTACACTTTTTTTTCCTACTTCAAATGATGTGAAAGCCCCCTCATTATTGATAGTTGGCACTTTAGAGTGGGAATACGGTCTGAAATTTTATTTAAAACTAACAGAAGGTCTTTTAATGATGCCAAATAAAAATGTGCAGATTTTTGATTGTCTTCCATCTGCACATTCGGTACAACTTAAATTATTTTAATATATTATTTATGACACGCTTTGCGTTTTGATTTGTAATTCCATCGATTTCACTACTACTGTATCCACGCTTCATTAGTTCATCAATCACAAGATTTGCACTGCTTGCATTCGGGCAATCTATTAAATTTGAATTTTGTTTATCCTCTGTTAGATAATTCATAAAATCAAATCCTAATCCTACATAGCGAGTTCCAACTAATTTATTGATATAGTCTATATGGTCAACCAGTGAAGAAATAGTTGGATTTTCTAAATTAGTAAACGCAGGAACCGCAGTTACCCCAACAATTCCTTCTACTTCTGCAATAGCTCTAATTTGACCATCTGTTAAATTACGTTTGTGTGGTGCTAGACTATAGCAATTTGAATGTGAGGCAATGACAGGTGCGCATGTCACATCTAAAATATCAATCACTGTTTTCGGATTAGCGTGAGAAATATCAATGACCATCCCTAAGTCATTCATTAACATCACCGCTTCACACCCTAAGTCTGTTAAGCCTGTCATTTTTTCACTGCCAACACCTGTCCCAAAATGGTTTTTTTCATTCCACGTTAACATGGCATGTCTGAATCCAGATTCAAACATTCTTTTTAGGTGTTTTAAATCTTTTACCGGCGCTAAACTTTCAAATCCTAAAATGACATTCATCTTATGATCAACCCAATCATCATGAGATTTTACAATATGAACGTCTTGTGAATTCTCTAATTCCTCTAATATATATTGAACCGCAACATCCACATCATCGCATAATACCTGATTAACATCCGTATAATAAGTCCAAATCCCCCCGGTCACACTGCCCTCAAGCATTTGTGGCATATGGTAATTCTCAACAATACCAGTTTTTCCTTTTAATCGTTTTTCCACTATATCATATAAAATATCTGTATGAATATCAAAAATCAAATGAATCCCCCTCTTTCTCTTTACTCGTAACATAATTGCCTGTTAAAGATAAAGTCGTGAACTTACTTACTTTAATTATATATCAAAAATATTCAAAAAAGAGCCAATTTCATCATCCATTTCACGACACTTTTCGACAGCTACATGCTAATTCTAAGGTGAATCTTACTGTGGAGAATAAATAGCATTTATTATTTCATTATAAAAGCCGATTTTCACAGCTGTGAAAATCGGCTTTACCTATGAATTTATAAATTATGGTGTAATTTTTTCTCTCCACAGGTGAGTTTACGTTAGTTATTTCAAAGTTATTAAATGGATAATTGTATTTCATAACATAGTACTTCTAACCTTTTGAATCTAATGAAATAAAGTGCATCTGATACGTTTTATACAAAACACTGATTAGTCTTCCATTGCCTCTGTGAATTGGCTATTGTAAAGATCAGCATAGAATCCATGTTGCGCAATTAATTCATCATGGCTACCTGTTTCAATAACATCCCCATCTTTCATGACTAAGATGATATCAGCATCACGAATCGTTGATAAACGGTGAGCAATAACAAAGCTTGTACGCCCAACCATTAAGTTTTTCATCGCTTTTTGGATTTGAACTTCGGTACGTGTATCAACACTACTTGTTGCTTCATCTAAAATCATAACAGCTGGATCTGATAAAATGGCACGAGCAATGGTTAATAACTGCTTTTGACCTTGAGAAATATTTGAGACTTCTTCATTTAAAATGGTGTTATATCCCTCTGGTAAAACACGAATGAAGTGATCAGCATGTGCCGCTTTTGCTGCCGCCATAATTTCTTCTTCCGTTGCATCTTCTTTACCGTAGGCAATATTATCGCGGATTGTTCCGTTAAATAACCATGTATCTTGTAAGACCATACCGAAGTATTTACGTAAATCAGTACGCGTTAAATCGGTAATATCAACATCATCAACTAAGATACTTCCACCATTTACTTCATAGAAGCGAAGAAGTAAATTCACAAGTGTTGTCTTACCTGCACCTGTTGGTCCAACAATGGCAACCATTTGACCAGATTCTGCTTTAAGACTTAAGTCATTAATTAATGTTACGCCTTCTTTATAACCAAATTTAACATGCTTAAATTCTACTTCTCCACGAGGATTTTCAATTTTTACCGCACTTGTTGTTTCGGGTGATAATTCTTCTTCATCAAGTAAAACAAAGACACGTTCAGCTGCGGCAACAGTTGATTGAATAACGTTTGAGATTTGAGCGATTTGGGCAATTGGTTGTGAGAATTGTCTACTATATTGAATGAAAGCTTGAATATCCCCAATATTAATTTTACCTTTTGTGACTAAAATCCCACCGACAACAGCTACAGCTACATATCCTAAGTTACCAATGAATGAAATAATTGGCATAATTAATCCTGATAAAAATTGTGCCATATATCCAACATTAAATAATCTCTCATTTACTTCATCAAATTGTTCAATTGCTGTATGTTCATGACCAAATGCTTTAACAACATTATGACCTGTATACATTTCTTCGATATGACCATTTAATTCCCCTAAAGTTGCTTGTTGAGAAATAAAATACTTTTGAGAACGTTTAACAATTAACATCATTAATACACCTGACAACGGAACAATTAACACAGATACTAATGTTAAAATCGGGCTAATTGATAACATCATAATTAAAATCCCAATAATAGTAACAACTGATGTAATCGATTGAGTAATCGTTTGTTGTAACGTTGCTCCAATCGTATCAACGTCATTTGTAAAACGGCTTAATAACTCACCGTGTGTATGTGAATCATAAAATTTAAGTGGTAATTTTGCTAACTTCACATCGACGTCTTGACGTAAATCGTAAACTGCCTTTTGTGAAACGCCAGCCATAATATATTGTTGAATATAACTAAACGCTGCACTCACAAGATAAATTGTAATTAAGGTAACGATAATTTTCCAAATATAATTAAAATCTGCACCTGCAACATCTGGAAGATTAGTCATTCCTTGTTTAATCATTTCTTGTTGCATCATTCGTTCTTGAAGGGGACGGAATAATTCTGTTGTAATTTTCCCCATGATTTTTGGTCCAATAATCGAGAAGATAGTACTCGCTATGGCAGCTGCTAAAATAATAACTAATTGCATTTTATATGGTTTTAAATAGCCACCTAAACGCTTAAGCGTTCCCTTAAAATCTTTAGGTTTCTCAAACTTCATTCCTGGTCTACCACCCATTGGTCCTGCCATAATTATTCCTCCTCTCCTTTTAATTGTGAATCAACGATTTCTTTATAAATCTCGTTAGTTTGTAGTAATTCTTCATGTGTTCCCATTCCAACAATTTCACCATCATTCATAACTAAAATTTGATCGGCATCTTGAACAGTACTTACACGTTGAGCAACGATAATAACGGTAGCCTCTTCTGTTTCTTTAGCTAATGC
>JBOFCV010000059.1:0-6388 GCA_051646305.1 Turicibacter sp. | reverse complement strand
ACACTCGCTTATAGTTTTATCCTCAGCTTATTTGAGCTTTTGACAAAACAAAATTATTATCATGCAATAGTTGAGGTTCCTACCATTATCCCTATTCTTTTCTTATGCTCTATTTTCTTATTTTTGAGTTTTGAGATTTATAGCCTATTACACGTATCTGAAGATTGTTTAACCTATCTCTTAAGCGGAACCCCTGCACTAGTTCCAACCGTGTTAATCATATTATTACTCGTAAAAAAACTATCTTTTTTTTATGTCCTTATGTACTCAAAGCATAATTACACCGTAAGTTTAACGATTTTTATTGCGTTAGTACTCGAGTTATTTTTTAGTTATTACTTTTTATCACTCATTAAAAAAGCTTATCATTTTTCTATCTATAAATATAAACAAAAAATATTAACGATGCAGTATGAACTTGAATTAAGTAATTATCATCAACTCGAGCATCATCAATTAAATCTACGCAAGATTGCACATGACCTTCATAACCATCATATTATTTTGAGAGATTTAATTAACCAAAACAATCCTGAACAAGCACTTTCTTATCTGGATGAATATGCAAATCATATTCCTGCCATTCAAAGCTCACAACTGACGGGCCATAAGATTTTAAATGCCCTCTTAGTTAAGAAACAACAACAATGTTTACAGCATAAAATTGAGTTTTCACCCCAGATTAAACTGTCTCCTCAGTTGCATTTAAGTGACTTTGATTTATGTATTTTAATTGGAAATTTATTAGATAATGCTATTGAGGCAACGGTTAAAAGCTCATCTGAGTCTTTGCGTATTGAGATGTATGCAAAAGTTATTAATGATAATCTTATCTTTCAAATTATAAATCCCTATACCGGTCATCTTATTAAGAAACACGGGGGCTTTTCAACTTCTAAAATCAATAAATTAAATCATGGTTTAGGGCTACTTAATGTCGATTACGTCGTAAAAAAATATGACGGGATGATCGATTTTTCATATGATGAAGAAACATTTTCAGCTACTTTACGATTTCCAATATCGCATCATAACTAATCTATAATAAAAAAATCATAGAACCTCAAAGCATATGCGCTTGTTTTCTATGATTTTTTTAATTATTCAGTTAAATAGCCCTTCCCTGCTACCCCCTCTTATTTACGCAACTTCAGGATCATCAAGACAAAACCTCCACCACATAAGATACAGATAGCGAAGATAGCTTGCAAATAGTTAAACGAATCTGTTAAAATAGCTTGCGATTTTGTTTTAACGTTTGAATCATCATATTTTTGAGACGTTTCTTCTGGTTGAACTAGTTCAACCGCATTGATATTATTTAACATTTCAATAATTGGAATAGCTGAAGATTCTTCATTTTTATCAACTATGATTTCAATATAGAATTCATTCGCCTGGTATGTTCTATCAAAAAAATCGCTTACTCGTAATTGATAAGTAATAAAATCATCATTTTCTATCCATTTATAAACTTCAACACGGCCACGCTCAGTCAAATAAGTAAGCAACTTTTGAACTGACTCAACTTTATCAGCTGGATTTAATGTGGCATCAATTTCAAAATAATACGGATTTTCTTCACTTCCTAGTATACTATCAGGGTTTTTTTGAGATAAATCAGTCTCTAAAACAGATGGCTTTATACCTGAGTCGTTGTCTGACTCCTCTGGTTCAACCTCTATATCCGGTTCAACTGACTCATTATTTTCATCTTCATCATCATCTACAGAAGGCTTATCCTCATCTGGTAAAATAGGTTTCACTAAATCTGGAAGGATAGGTTTTTCCTCCGGATTAACCTGATTATCTTCAGGAAGTTTCGAAATATCTTCATCCAATTCCGGTGGAATGATCGTATCATTTGTGGGTGGAAAAACTTGATTAGGCTGATTTAAAATACCCATCATTTCTAAAGCTGCAACTCGATCCCGTTTATCTACTCGAATCTCTAGTCCGACATCTGCATACCCAGCAACCTCCAAACTATAAATCACATAATCAAACGGATTCTCATAAATAGAAGTCACCTTCAATCTCCCATAAGGCTGAATATGACTTAAATAATTTTTTAAGACCTCTATTTTTCTTTCCGAAGGTAAATTCGGGTTCACCTCTAGTGCAAAGATGCGCTTAGTTATTCCATACTGCTTGATTGGAACCATACCTTCAGTTATTTTAAAATTTGAAGTCATAGAATTAAACGGGCGCACCTTTAGATTAATAGAACGACTCGAATCACTTCCATCCATCGCACGCGCCATAATATTAACTTCGCCTTCTCTACGCGCAGAAATAACTGCACTATTTTCACTAGCACTAAGATTAATAATATCTAATTTATTTAAAACCCATTCAATTTCTTTCATCGATGCTTCGTTATCAACAGTAGACCAAATAGGCATTGATGCTCCGATATACATCGTTGCATTTTCCTCAACCCCCATTAGGGTTACATCTTTAACTAATGAAAAAAGAGATGATTCGTTCGTTTCAAATTCAATAGCTTTTCCGCTTATGGACATTAGATTTAAAATACTCATACAGACTACTACATATAATAAATAAGTTTTATTCAACGCTTTAATCCCCTTACATAATTTGCTATATTATAACATAATTCTACATTTTATGATGTAAAGAAATGAGATTGATTTTTATAAATTTCAACCTGATTTAACATGACGGATCTCAACTAATCCCTTAATCCTCTACTTTTAAAAGAGAAAAAACACGTAGCAGATCATAAGCTAGCTTGCTTATCTGCTACGTGTTTTTTGTCTCTGAGTCTAATGAAATTATTTTAAAACGCCCGCTACGATACTCGTCCTACTTTACCAAGAGCTACATAGTAGCTCAAATCTATTATCTTTTATTCCTTAACTTAAATTTACTCATCTAAAATCATACTAATTCTGATTGCAGATTAACTAACTGTAATTGAGCTTTTGTCGCTAATTCAATTTCTAATTCTGATTCTAACGCATTTAATTGTTTCCACTTTTTACGCATTAAGAAAATCGTTAAGATAAATGCTAAGGCATCTGCAATCGGTCCTGCAACTAACGCTCCTTTTATTCCTATAAACATGGGTAAGATAAATAAAAATGGCAAGTAGAAAACAATTTGTCTTGAAAGAGACAACATCGCTGATTGCATCGGTTTACCAACGGCTTGGAAGAAAATCGTACAAACAATTTGAATCCCAGTAAAGGTACAGAATAATAAGAAAATTCTAAAATACATCACACCAAACTCATTGTATAACTCATCTCCGGCACCAAATATATTAATAATTTGTTGAGGGAAAAATTCAAAGAATAGTAACCCAATAAGGGAGATAATAATCGCGCCTATTATTGTGTATCTAAATGTTTGTTTAACACGTGAAAAGTTTTTAGCGCCATAATTAAATCCTAAAATCGGCTGTGCACCAATTGCAATTCCGAGTAAAACAGATAACATAATTTGATTTACTTTTGTGACAATTCCAAAGACTGATAACGGAATTTCACTGCCATAAATCGATTGCGCCCCATATTGCGTTAAAACATTATTTGTACAAATCGCCACCACTGCAATTGAAAGTTGTGTAATTAAACTCGATACCCCAAAAGCTAGTGTTGTCTTGCAAATATTTAAATTTAACTTTAATGATTTCATATTAAATTTAATACTTCTAAATTTTTTAAAGTAGGCAATTGCGATTAACGTACTTGTAAATTGTCCAATAATCGTTGCATAAGCAGCACCTGCTACTCCCATATCAAATCCAAAAATAAAGATTGGATCTAAAATCGTATTAATCAATGCCCCACTTAACATGGTTATCATCGAATATTTCGGATTTCCATCACTTCTAATAATGGCATTAAATCCTGTACTAAAGATAGCAAACGGTAATCCCATTGCAATTATCTTTGTATACTCTAATGCATATGGCATAACAGCCTCTGTGGCACCAAATTTAATTAAGATTGGTTCTAAGAAAATCACACTAAATCCAGCCATGATTACACCGAATATAACTAACATACTGACAACATTTCCAACAATTGTTGTTGTGCTTTCAACATCTTTTTGTCCATTTTTCAAACTGAATAAGGCACTTCCACCTTCTCCAATCATTAAAGAAACTCCTAAAGCAATGACGACTAGTGGAAAGGCAACACTTGTCGCAGCATTTCCAAGATACCCAACCCCTTGCCCAATAAATATCTGATCGACGATATTATATAAAGCACTCACTAATAAAGCGATAATCGTCGGTACTGAAAACTTAACCAATAATTTAATAATCGGTTCACTTCCTAGTTGTAATGTATTGTCTTGATGATTTGCATTCATTATTTTTTCCCCTTTTGGTGTGGTGCATATTTTCTTGCATTCTGCTCGACTTTAGCCATGAGTGTGATTAAGGTACGTGTTTCCTCGGCGTTCATGCCCTCAAGTAAATAGTCTTGCCATTGATCAAGCATTTTCACAATGTGTGGATAAACTACTTGTGCTTTTTCTGTTGGATAAATGTTATAGCCACGTTTATCAAATGGATCCACAACTCGTTCCACGTGTCCTGACTCTTCTAACTGGGCAATGACTTTTGCAACGGTACTTTTATTAATCCCTACATGATCACCAAGCTCTTCTTGAGACATGCCAATCTGTTCACAGATGGCAACAATGAACATATACTGCCCGGTTGAAATATTTAAATCTGCCAATTCTTGAGCGTAATAAGCTTGACTCTTTCTCATACTAATACTAATATGTTTACTTAGTTTTTTCATCTATTTGATTCTCCTTAGCCTATATTTCAAACCTAAAATTAGTTTCATAGCTTACTAATTAGTGAGCAATGAAACTATTTTACAATTTAAAAAGTTAAAAGTAAATGATTATATTTGAATTTTAGGTAGTAAACGTTTTTATTTTCTAGGTATTATTTTAGTGTAGCTGACTACTTTCCCGTATAAAAAGCATAAAAAAAAGCCTCGGAAGAGACTCCCGAGGCTTCAAATTATTTCATTAATTTGCAAACATTGTTTGTAAATTCAACTGGATCTTGAATTGATAATCCTTCAATTAATAACGCTTGGTTATAAAGGACGTCTGTAAATAAATCAAATTTTTCTTTATCTGTATCAAACGCTGCTTGAAGTGATTGGAACACTTCATGGTGTACGTTAACTTCTAACACTTTATCCGCTTTAACTTGTCCACCATTTGGCATTGCATTTAAGATTTTTTCCATCTCGATTGAAACTTCTCCTTCATTTGCTAAGCAAACCGGATGAGTTTTTAATCGTTTAGACGCACGAACTGTTTTAACTTTTCCATCTAAAACAGATTTCATGTTATCAAATAATCCTTGATACCCTTTGATTTCTTCTGTTTCTTCCGTTTCATTATCTAAATCTAAATCCGCACTTGAAACAGATTTGAATTCTTTTTCTTTATACTTCATCATTGATTTAATTGCAAACTCATCAATGTCATCGCTGAAGTATAAAATCTCAAATCCTTTATCCATTAACATTTCTGTTTGAGGTAATTTTTCAATACGATCCACTGACTCTCCAACCGCATAGTAAATATATTTTTGATCTTCTGGCATACGAGACACATACTCATCCAATGTCACAAGTGATTTATCTTTTGACGAAACAAACATTAATAAATCTTGTAATACCTCTTTATTCACACCGTAATCGCTGTACACACCGAATTTTAATTGGCGACCAAATGAGTGATAGAATTTTTCATATCCTTCACGATCATTTGCTAATAATTTTTCTAACTCATTTTTAATTTTCGTTTTAATATTTTTAGCAATTAATTTTAATTGGCGATCATGTTGTAAAATTTCACGTGAGATATTTAAAGATAAATCTTCTGAATCCACAATCCCTTTTACAAATCCGAAATAATCAGGTAATAAATCTGAACACTTATTCATGATCATGACACCACTTGAATATAACTCTAACCCTTTTTCATACTCAGACGTATAGAAGTCATAAGGCATCGTTTCAGGAATATATAAAATCGCATTGTAACTAACCGCCCCATCCACACTTAAATGAATGTGCTTAACTGGCTTGTCAAATCCGAAATGTTTTTCCATATAGAAGTTATGATAATCTTCATCTGTTAGCTCACGTTTATTCTTTTTCCAAATCGGAACCATGCTGTTTACAGTTTGCTCTTCTATAACATCAACATACTCATCTTCTGTTCCATCTTGTAAATGTGATGACATGATATCCATTTTAATTGGGTAGCGAATGAAATCAGAATATTTTTTAATGATTGATTTTAATTTATATTCAGTTAAGTACTCATCATAATTTTCATCTTCATTATTTTCTTTAACAGTTAAGATAATATC
>JBOFCV010000048.1:0-1984 GCA_051646305.1 Turicibacter sp. | reverse complement strand
ACGAAATCGCTAATGAATTCGGAGTGACACTTGGAGCAGATACATCAGCTCGTCAAAACGGATCAGTTGGTGGAGAAATTACTAAACGATTAGTAGCTCACGCACAACAATCATTAGGATCAACATACACAAAATAAATTAATAATTATTAATACCATAGCATCTGCTATAAACCGAATGAACAACGGGGATTGCTTATCTACCATGTAGTTAAGAAGTTAATTCTAATGAATGAGCTGTTCAAATAAAAACCAAAAATAATTTTCAACACGACCTACAATCTATAGTTGAAATTAAAAGAGGTAATGACGTGAGTAACTAAGCGATTAGTATTCATTGTTATTACCTCTTTTTATTAGTCTGTACGCCTTATTCAAGATAGAAAAAATAATTTAATGACAGAAGCGGGATTAGGATAAATAAAAAAAACTGAATAGTAAAAAATAGAGTGTGGTAACTGACAGAGATAATATTATTCGATATAATGATAAAAAAAGGAGGGATTATTTTGGAGATATTAATTTACCCTAAATGTTCTACATGTCAAAAAGCTGTGAAATGGTTAAACCAAAATGAAATAAAATTTGAAATCCGCCACATTGTGGACCAACCCCTAACAAAAGAAGAAGTAAAAAAACTACATGAGCTATCAAATGAAGACATAAAAAAATTCTTCAATACAAGTGGACTTAAGTACCGAGAATTAAACCTTAAAGAAAAGTTTAAAGAGTTATCACTAGAACAGTGTTATGAATTATTAGCAAGTGATGGCATGCTTGTCAAACGTCCATTGGCTTATACAGACTCAAAAATAACGATTGGGTTCAACGAAATCAAATATGAAGAAGCGTGGAAATATTAATGCACGAGTTACAAGAAATGGATCACGATAAACTTTTGATGATGGTTCAAAAAAATGATTTGGTTGTGGCGGTAGCCCATACGCCGACCTGCGGTACTTGCACAGTAGCAAAAAAAATGTTAATGATCATCCAGGCAACGCTCGAACACGTCCCAATTGTTTCGATAAATTTGAATTTAAATGAAACGCTCGCCATGGAACAAGAAATAATGTCAGTCCCCTGTATTTTGATTTATAAAAATAAAATTTGCATCGAGAAGATATACGCTTTCGAATCAGTTCCGTTTTTATATAAAAAAATAACTTCTTATCTTTAAAAACAACACGATATCGCTATTGTATGATAAAATAAAAACATTAGTTAAATTTAACCATATTGATATGTGACGATAGAGTTTGTGAGAGAAGGTAGGGGTTAGAGGTGAATCTTCCTGAAGTTGGGCAGTGCGTAGAAATTCATAGTTATAAACATAATAAAAAAATACATCGAATTTGGCACGAAACGATGATTTTGGATGCCTCTGAAAAAGTTATTATTGGGGCGAATAATAAAGCATTGGTGATGGAGGCTGACGGTCGAACGTGGTATACTCGCGAGCCAGCTGTATGTTATTTTTATCCAGAGCATTGGTTTAATGTGCTTTGTATGTTAAGAAAAGATGGTGTTTATTATTACTGTAATTTAAGTTCACCGTTTGTTTACGATGAAAAAGCGATTAAGTATATTGATTATGATTTAGATGTGAAGGTGTTTCCAAATTTAACTTATAAGATTTTAGATGAGGATGAATACCGTAAGCATAAACGTGAAATGGAATATCCAGATGAAATTCAATTAATTATTGAAGAACAGATGGCAGTGCTTTTAGATATGATTGAAAATCGACGTGGTCCATTTGCTCCAGGTTTTGTGGAGCATTGGTATTATGTATATAAGAATCGATTCTTGAAAAGGTGAGTGACAAACAATGAGAGATCCAAGGTTACAAGCATTAGCTAAAAATTTATTAGAGTACTCAAATAAAGTACAAGCTGGACAACATGTATTAATTAAGGGGAGTTATCCAGCAAAACCATTATTAAAAGAATTAGTCAAACATACGTACAAATTAGGTGCTTTTC
>JBOFCV010000032.1:0-7361 GCA_051646305.1 Turicibacter sp. | reverse complement strand
GGCAAAAGTTGAATATGTTGAAAAGCAACCGACATTAGACGAGAGATTTGGATTGCACTTGCTTGGTGTATATTAATAACTGTTGTTGCGTATTTATTTGCAATGAGAGTATATAAAAAATTATAATCTTATAAAAACTATCTAAGTAATTGTAGTCTATCTAAACTAGAGCTACTTATGACGATTCTGGAAAACAATTAAATGGTGTTCGGCATGATCCAGGAAATAATTTCATGAAAGCAATTCTCGAATCTCCAACTGAGGGAAGTAAATTATTAAGAGTAGTGGTTCAAAAAAATGAATGGATTCCTCTTGATGAAAATACCTATATTAACCGAGATGGTGAAATTATTTTAGACCAAGAGATTAGTATTAAATAAAAAAATCGTGGATGAGAAAATCATCCACGATTTTTTTTATTTAATGAGTTAGGTTATCGATCAGTTGCGTAGCAAAAAACGTTGAGACTATTGATTCGCTCTAAGTTCTTGAACAACAGCCAACTCAAGTCCAGTGGCTTGTGCAATGGTTGCATCATCTAAAAGGGGAAGTAAATTAACAGCTGTTGCGAGTTTTTCCTCAAGTCTCCCCTCAAGTTTCCCTTCAAGTTTCCCCTCGAACTTCCCTTCGAGTTTCCCTTCAAGCTTGGCAGCAGCTTTAAATTCTTTAATACTTTCAGCAAAATTAGAAGTCAAAATGTCCACCTCATCTTTCTTATTCGTTAATAACAATAATTCAATGTCCTTTTCAAGTGCAGGATTCATCTCGGATGGCGATATCGATTTAATCCAATGAACTAAAACTTGTCTCTCTTTATCAGATAAATCCTTGAAATATAACGCAATCGATTTAATATGTTCTAATTGTTCAATAAAATCTGCTTTTTTATCCAGTAAAAAAATAGCAGACGCGATATTTCCAATCTTAATTAACTCCTCTTCGTTATAACGATTTACATCCAATAAGATGTACTCAAAATCTAAAATATGGGTCCCAAATAAATGTTCATGATCAATTTTTTGACGGAACATCGTCTCAACATTCCCTGATGTACTTCCATTATACAATACAATTGGAATAATGGGAGGGAGTTTAAAACTTTTTCGATGCACTTCTTTTTGCGTCTTCGTTTTTAAATAATATCGCCAAATTTCTGTCATATAACCTTGCAAACGAATCGGCATACTAAAATCCGGTTTAGACTGCATTTCAAGCAGCACGTAAAAAATAACATCACAATCATTAAGTTTTGCCGTGTAAACAATATCTGCCTCAATCTTCTCGAAATCCTGTAAAATAAACGACTGATTCATAGTTTCCAGACTGTTCACATCAATTTGACTCGCCCAATCCTCATGAATAAACGACGCGATTAATTTTTGAAACGTTGACGGATAAGAGAGTAAATGCTTGTACGATTTATCGTATAACTGGTGAATATCTTGTTTGGACATATAGACCCCACTTTCTATTTAAGGTGACATACTAAAACAACGGGCATCGCTTTACGAACTATTAAATAACATAAAAAAAACTCCCTTCCTTATGACTTACGTAAAGAAAGAAGAAATTCCTTTTTCATCCTAGATTTAATAAAAAAATTATGATTTATCTTAGGGTGCCTCAAACAGTTCACTAAGAATTCTTTCGCCATTTTATAAACTCACGAGTCCTATATACAAAGCGATAAATAGTTGGCAAATCTGGAACCTTGAATATTTTTCTAGAAGATTCAAGGTTTTGGAGTTTAAAAAACTTTAGATCGCGTTGATATAGAGCAGATACAAAAGTATCCTATAGTTCTAGTGAAAATCTTAAAACTACGAAAAATTTCGTGGGATTTATATATGATGTGAAAGTATGTAGTTAGAAAATAGAAGTTCAATTGAGGTACTGAAAGAGGATAGCTAATATATAAAGATTCTTAAAAATAACGCTGAAAATTAAAAAATCATAGAAAATATCCCAAGTTGGCATGTTTATCTATGATTTTTATTTATTTCATTATATTGGAATTTAATGAACAAGATATTTTTGTGACGTCATTCTATAAAGTTAGCCTATAGATTTAACAGTTTTTTTGTGGGCAATATGAAGCATCGGACACCATTTCTTTACGTATAGAATAGCCTTCTTCAATTCCAACTGATTTCTGCTTACTTCAGTTGAATAAGCGAGCATTCGATAGTTCAAAAATATAGTATCTGGATATAAAACCAAGAAGTTTATTAAAGTTTAACCCAATAATTTAGTTCATTACCAGTGGCAAAAGGTTCAAAAAGTTTAAGTGCTTGTTCATTTTCTTCAACAGCCGTTAACGTATCAGTATTTGAATTTAATTTAGTTAAAAATTCTTGTTCAGTAGCATTTAAATAAATATCAGTTGCACCTAAGTAGGTGGCAACAATTTTTCCTTGCGCTATTAGTTTATGAAGCACTGATTCAAACTCATCCAGGCAATCAAGGTGATAAATAAATGCTGTTTTAAAAAGTTTAGCTTCACTTAAAATGATGCGCCCAGACGCCAAAATTTTTGTCTCATCAAAATAAAATAAGACTCCTTTTCCATTTAAGTACATTGGAATTTTATAAAGTTGATCGAGTTGTTCGATAGAGTTAACGATCGTTTCATTTCTATTCACATAGTTAAGCACAGCAAATTTTTCAGGTAACGTTAAAAATAAATACGATTTAATCAAGCTAATCACTCCTTTGTGTTATCTCATTTTATCATTAATTATTAGAATTATGGGTGAATAATTTTGGTTTCTATCTATTAAGGGATAAATATTTCCCGTTTTTAGTGGCAGTCCAAGAACTTCAAATAACTTTCTAGAAGAAATAAGTTTTCGGGTTTAAAACTTTAGATCACGTTGATGCAGCGAATATATGATGGCCTCTTAGTTGATAGTTATTGGCACAACCCCCATTGTAAATTATTCTATATTTTCGTGATGGTTTGGAAGATTTGAAAATGGAGCGAAGTCACCAACACCAATCAAGTGGATAGCGTGTATATATGAAGTGAGTCATATCATAGAAAAAAATTGTTGTTTTAGTCTGAAAGGTGTCAAAAAAACATATATTTTAGATAAGGATAAGTTTTCTATATACAAAGCGATAAATATTTCGTATTAATAGGTGTAGCGCTAGAATCTTAAATGCTTTGGTACGACGATATCCTATAGTCCTACTATAAATTTTATAAGTACGAAAAATTTAGTAGGACTTATATAAGGGGGTGATACTGATGATTCAAGAAGTAATAGAAATATATATTACTCGTTATGATTTTTTCATGGAATTAGCGTGGGAACATTTAAAAATTTCGGGAATTGCGATTTTGATTGCGGGGATATTGGGATTAACAATCGGAATTCTTATTAGTGAGTATTCTAAATCGGCAACGCCCATCATCGGAATTATTAATTTCATGTATACTATTCCGGCGATTTCAATGCTTGGATTTTTGATTCCATTTTCAGGCATTGGGGACGTGACCGCCATCATAGCATTGACGATTTATGCGCTCCTTCCGATGGTTCGAAGTACGTATGTAGGCATCACAGAAATTGATCCCACTATTATTGAGGCGGCTCGCGGGATGGGAAGTACGCCATTTCAAATTTTGTATAAAGTCAAACTTCCACTGGCGATGACCGTTATTTTATCAGGGGTTAGAAACATGGTCGTCATGACGATTGCGCTCGCAGGGATTGCCTCATTTATTGGGGCAGGAGGTCTTGGAATTGCCGTATATCGAGGTATAACGACAAATAACCAAGTGATGACTTTGGCGGGAAGTTTGCTAATTGCGTTGATGGCGTTAGTTTTTGATTTTGTAATTGGAAGTGCAGATAAACATTTAAAACGAAGATGGAGGTTAAGTAAATGAAGCGGATGATGCTAGTTATAATCCCGGTTTTTTTAGTTGGAATTTTATGCGTGGGATGCTCACAAAAAAACGAAGAAAAAGTTATTGAGATGGCGACCAAGCCGATGACAGAACAATTTATTTTAAGTGAAATGCTTCGGTTGTTAATTGAAGATAATACCGATATTTTAGTGAATATCACGAAAGGTGTTGGCGGTGGAACCGCCAATATTCATCCCGCCTTAGAAAAGGGAGATTTTGATTTATATCCCGAGTATACGTCAACGGGGTATCTTTATGTGTTGAAAAAAGAAGAGATAGTTCCTCATGAGCAAATGATGAGTGAGTTAAATAAAGAATATGGTGAAATGGGATTGAAGTGGATTGGAAAGTACGGATTTAATAACACGTATGGATTAGTGATTCGCAAAGAGATAGCAGAGCAACATAATTTAAAAACTTTTTCAGATTTAGCCAGTGTGAGCCAAGATTTAATTTTTGGTGCTGAGTACGATTTTTATGAGCGTGAAGATGGTTATCAAGCACTGCTAGATACATACGGATTAGCATTCAAAAAATCGATTGACATGGATATTGGTTTAAAATATGCAGCCATGGATTCGAAAAAGGTTGATATGATGAACATATTTACAACCGATGGCCAGTTAAGTGTTGTTGATGGCGTGGTGCTTGAAGATGATAAAGGATTTTTTCCATCCTATTATTGCTACACAGTCGTACGTGAAGATACGTTGAAAAAATATCCTGAATTAGAATCTGTTCTGTTAATGATGGAAAATATCATAACCGATCAGGAAATGGCGGCGCTCAACTATGAGGTCGAAGGTCATGGACGCGAGGATGTTGAGGTTGCAAAAGAGTTTTTAGTAAACAAGGGTTTTTTGCAATAGAGGGGGGATTTTTATATGTCTAACCAAACAGATGACGTTGTAATTCGCTTTGATTCAGTTTTTAAATCATACGGTGAAAATCAAATTTTGAGTGGGTTGGATTTAAAGATTTTGAAGGGTGAGTTTGTGACGGTGATTGGGAGTTCGGGGTGTGGGAAGACGACTGTTCTTAAGTTGATTAATGGGCTGCTTGCACCGTGTAGTGGTGTGGTGTATGTGAATGGGGAGGATATTTCGAAGGTGAATCAGATTGAATTACGTCGAAATATCGGCTACGCAATTCAAGGCGTGGGTTTGTTTCCACATTTGAATGTAAAAAAAAATATGGCGTATGTGTTACATTTATTAAATAAGGATGCTAAAAAAATTGATGAGAAGGTTGAGAAATTAACGCAAATTGTAAGTTTAGAACGTGAGATGTTGAGTCGTTATCCGTCGGAATTATCAGGCGGTCAAAAGCAGCGCGTCGGAATTGCTCGTGCGCTTGCAGGAAATCCAGATATTTTGTTAATGGATGAACCGTTCGGTGCCGTTGATGAAATTACACGACGCGCCCTCCAAGATGAGATTTTAAAAATTCATCAAAAGTTAGGCGTGACGATTATTTTTATTACTCACGATATTAAAGAAGCATTGAAGCTTGGAACACAAGTTTTAGTCATGGATAAAGGCGAAATTATTCAACAAGGAACGCCTGATGAAATTACAAAAAAACCAAAAACAAAATTCGTCTCTGAGTTGATTGGAATTTAGGGATGTGGATATAATCGATGAGTTATTCACAAAATTGTGGATAACTTTTTACTATTTATAAGCAAAATATGTCGATTAAAGGAGAAGTTTATCATTATAATCATTTTAGTATAGAATTTCAGGAATCATTATTAAAGTTATCAACTTATCCACAGGTCTGTTTTTTTGCATGTGGATAGTTATACACACCCTGATTTTAATGATTGAGATTTATTTTTGATTGGGTGCTTAACGCTACACAGCCTGATTATTCTAAATTCAGATTGAGCAACTATTCTATTTTTTTTAGTGGTTTTGAGTAAGGCTAATCTAGTTTATTGTTATCAATTGAAACCTAAGATAACTTCTCATTTTTAAAAGGATGAGAAAAAAACTCCTATAAACTAGCGTTAAATAGGAGTTAGATCTGTTTATTTAATTTGAATTTAATTGCTTTAATTGCTCATTAAGTTGTTTTGCTTGTTTATCAAAATGGCGTTTGAATGAAAACCAGATAACACCATATATTACGATAAAGTAAATGATGAATCCGATCATAGGAAGTAAACCTGTAGGAATCCAACCGGCAATATAAGCAATAGGTAAGTACAATGATATTAAGATAGCGTGTGTAATGGTGGCACGTAGTAGGGACCAGTGCTCAATTTCATAGACAACACTTATTGCAGCGCAGTAGAATCCAGTAAATAGGCAGATAAGAAATTGAAAAATAACCATTGAAGCATTTAAAGTTAGAACCTCATTTGAAAAAGCTGCAATAAAATAGCCTAAGCTGTTCAGTGAGAGACCGATAGTCATTCCAATTAATCCATTCTTAAATATACATTTAACGTAGTGTTTCATTATTATTTCACTCCCATTCCAATTATTTGTTTGACTTGATTAACATATCGTCTTGAAATAAGTTCTTGACGATTATTTTTAAAATTAACGACTAAACTTCCATTGAAAAATACTTCTATATCGCGCATGTGATGGATATTAGCGATGACTCCTTTTGAAATTCTAACAAATGACGTTCCATCTAACTGATCTTCGAGTTCGTATAATTTTTGTTTCATTTCAAACGTCCCCTTCAAGGTATCAGCCCAAACTTTTTGTTCTTCTGTATAAAATAAAATAATATCAGTTAGTTGTAGAGGTACCCATTTTTGCTCTGTTCTACCAATAAAACTTTGTGGTTTAGTTTCTTTAAGTCGGTGCATGAGGTTCATCACCTCATCATTCATTTCATTTGATCCAATTTTAATCGTCAGTTCATTATAATGAGGTGCAATATCTAATTCTATTTTCAAAAATTTTCCTCCTCTCGTATAGTTATAGTATATTACTGATAGCGATTATTTTAAATTAAATTCCATTAAGTGGAACTATTTAAGTGTTAAGTGGTTGAAAAAACAAGGTAAGTAGATATGTTAGGGATAAAACCTATTTTTATTAAAAGAATAGTTGATGTTTTGGTGTATGTCATAGGTGGGAGAGTTTCTAGTTTGAACATTTAAAAGTTAGAAGATGGTGACACGAGGTAAAAGCGATTTTCGTTCTAATTTAAAATGGTTTAACTTGAAAATATATTCTGCATTTCCTTTCCCAAAAACGTATGCTATGACTTACAAAAATAAATTTCAAAAAAATGATATGAACCACAAAAAAAAGCGACCTAAGTTATTCCTAGGTCGCTTTTTATATATAGTTTTAGATTATTTTAAATCTAAATAATCATCGTATGTACACATTTTATCCATAATTGTACCGTCTTCTTTGATTTCAATAATACGGTTAGCAATTGTTTGAAGTAATTGGTGGTCATGAGATGCAAAGAT
>JBOFCV010000024.1:0-3896 GCA_051646305.1 Turicibacter sp. | reverse complement strand
AATTTACGTAAATTAGATGATATACGTAGTATTAAGGGGATGCTTGCAAAAAGGATAGATACAGTAATATCTAATTTAAATATTAAAGTACATGTAACAAAAGAGCCATTATGTTTTGAACAGTTTAAAGCATTAAACGACGAAGACTTTAAAACACTAAATATAAATGATTCATGGGCGAAATTGTTTGAATGTGGTTGGTTTATTATTGAGGGACAATTAGATCCAGCTGTATTAAATCAAAATCTAATTTTGAAATTAGATATTAATGGAGAAGCATTATTATTTAATGAATCGGGAAAAGCTGTAAAAGGATTTACAAATGGAAGTTCTGTGTACGATAGACAACATGGGGAACCAGGAAAGTTATATTTTGAAATAAATGAGTTTATTAAACCAGATGGATCGATAAAGTTATTTATTGATGGCGCAGCAAATGATTTGTTTGGATCACTTCAAGAAAATGGTAAAATTAAGTATTGCGAAATTGTGACACGCAATCAAGCGTTACTTGAAGCTTATTATGATGTTGAAACACTAGTTTTGTTACTGATGACCTTTGAGGAAAACTCGAAAGAATATTCAGAATTATTAGAAGAGTTATTTGATTTATTTGCTGCAGTTGCCTATGAAACTGATGATTACTTAGATCAGGTTAAAGTGCTATCAAATAAATACTTAAATGCTAAGCCAGATGAAAGTTTCACATTCTCAGGAATTGGACATGCACATATTGATTTAGCTTGGCTATGGCCTGTTCGAGAGTCAAAACGAAAAGGTGCCAGAACGTTTTCAAATGTATTTTATTTACTAGAAAAATATCCTAATTTTAAATTTGGAGTGAGTCAACCCCAGTTATTAGAATGGATAGAGACAGAGTATCCAGATGTGTTTGAAAAGGTAAAAGAATATGTGAAACTTGGGCGAATTGAAGTCCAAGGTGGAATGTGGGTTGAATCTGATACGAATGTAACAGGTGAAGAAAGCTTAGTTCGTCAAATGTTATACGGTAAACATTATTGGCGTGATAAATTTGATGTAGATGTTCAAAGTGTCTGGTTACCTGATGTATTTGGTTATAATGCAGCAATGCCTCAGATTATCAAAAAATCAGGGATGGATTACTTTATGACCATTAAATTATCTTGGTCATTAATCAATGTCTTTCCATATCATACGTTTAACTGGAGAGGGATTGATAATAGTGACGTACTGGTTCATATGCCACCAGAAGGAAATTATAATTCAAGCGCAACCGTTAAAGTCGTGAAAGATGCAAAGAAAAATTATAAAGAACAAGAGATTTCTAATCAAGCCTTACTATTATTTGGAATTGGTGATGGTGGTGGTGGACCAGCTGATGAACATATGGAACGCATTAATCGAAATAATAAAATTCAATCATCACCAAAAATCGAAATTGAATCAAGTGCCGATTTCTTTGAAAAATTAGCGAAAAATAAAGATAAGTACCCGAATTGGAAAGGGGAATTATATTTAGAAAATCATCGTGGGACTTATACCTCACAAGCTAATGTTAAATATTATAATCGCATGTTAGAAAATAAATTAAAAATGACGGAATTACTATTAGTTCAATTAGAACGTTCAGACTTTAAACACCAATTAGATGAGATTTGGAAAGAGGTTTTATTGTACCAATTCCATGACATCTTACCAGGTTCATCGATAAAACGAGTGTATGACGAATGTCTAGATCGTTACGAAATCTTAAACCAAAAGATAGATGAAATCATCAATGAGGCGTCTAATCAAAATTTAGTGACGCAATATGATGAAAATTCAACGATTTATAACCCATTAAAAACAGCGTCTACTGTCAAAACAAAAGTGGATTCGAAAATGGTCGTGACTCAAATTAATCCACAAAGTACAACGATTATTTCAAAAGAAGTAAAAGAGGGTCAAAACCTTCCATTTAATCAAATCATTGAAACCCCATTATTAAGAGTTGAATTTGATAAAACTGGATTCATTAAATCAATCATTGATAAAGAGTTAAATAAAGAAATTGTAAAACATGGATTAGCAAATAAATTAAATGTGTATAAAGATTTTGGTAATGGATGGGATATAAGAGATGATTATAGAAAACAAACACCAAAAACCTTTGAACTGATTTCTCAATCCTATACGGTGTACGAAGATATCCATGAATTGACGAATGAGTATGTCTTTGGAAATTCAAAATTAACAGAAGTCGTGACAATTGATGCAACAAGTAAATACATTGAATTTAGCCATGATATTGATTGGCAAAGCATGAATTATATGCTTCGCAGTGAGTTCCCGCTTGTGGTAAATACGGATGAGGCAACCTTTGATATTCAATTCGGTTACTTAAACCGTAGCAGAAAAAATGACACAACGATCGAATCTGCAAAATATGAAGTTTGCGGACACAATTGGGTTAATGTGGTAGATGAAACAGTTGGGGTAACAATTGTTAATAATTCAAAGTATGGTTATTATGTAAAAGATGATATCTTAGATATTCACTTAATACGAAGCACAAACTATCCTGCCCAATCTGGAGATATCGGAAAAAATAGTTACAAATATGGATTATTAATTCACGATAAAGAATTAGAAAAAGCAAAAATTGATGATTTTGCATTGGCATTAAACACGGTTTATCCATGTTTTAACGACGCATTTAAAATTGAGTCGCCACTGTTTGAATTAAACAACAGTAGTATTGAGTATTCAGCAGTTAAAAATGCTTTTAAAGACACGGGCATTATTGTTCGTTTATACGAGAAAAATGGTGTAGATACACAAGCCGAATTTAAGTTAAACAAAGAAGTGAAAAAAGTATTCTTAGTCAATATGATTGAAGATGAAATGCAAGAATTAGAATATACTGATTCGTTAACATTAGATTTCACGAAATTTGAAGTGAAAACATTAAAATTTATAATTTAGTCGAGGTAATCAGATGGATAAGTGGGGAATAATAGCAACTTGGTATTTTTCAAAAGATGGGGTTAAAACGGCATCAAATCTGCTTAGTCAGGGTGAATCAGCAAGTGATGCGTTGAAAAGTGCGATTAATGATGTAGAAAATAACCCGCGATTTAAATCAGTGGGGTATGGTGGATTACCTAATCAAGAAGGTGTATGTGAATTTGATGCTGGATGGATGAATGGTGATACCCTAGGCTTTGGCGCGGTTGGGGCAGCAAGGGATATTAAAAATATCATAAATGTAGCGGAGAAATTATCTCACGAACAATTTAATGCGTTCTTAGTTGGTGCTGGAGCGGAACAATATGCAAAGCTTGAAGGTTTTGAACAAAAAGAAATGTTATCTCAAAAAGCAAAAAACGAATATATGAAACGTAAGGCGTTAGTTGATACCAATCAACTAACCGCTTATGATGGACATGATACCGTTAGTATGGTTTGTGTGGATAAACAAGGAACAACTATTTCTGCAACATCTACAAGTGGATTATTTATGAAAAAAACGGGTCGGGTAGGTGATTCACCGATTATCGGTTCTGGCTATTATGCGGATAGTGATATTGGTGGTGTAGCGGCAACCGGAGTAGGCGAGGAAATCATGAAAGGCTGTTTATCTTATGAGGTTACAACGCTTATGGAAGATGGCATGAGTCCTATGCAAGCTTGTGAGATGGCCTTAACGAAGTTTGAAAAAAAATTGATAAAAAAACGTGGTAAAGCATGCGCAATTAGTATAGTTGCCATGAATAAGGATTGTGAATGGGGAGTCGCAACAAATGTTGAGTTTACATTTGTTGTAGCAACGCATGAACAACAAGCAACAACTTATTTAGCGAATGTCATCGATGGGGTAACCGTTATAAAGGAAGTCAGTGACACAACTGAATGGTCGATGAAAGAGGAGCATA
>JBOFCV010000020.1:0-3375 GCA_051646305.1 Turicibacter sp. | reverse complement strand
GACCGTTTTGAGCAATCATTTAATGATGTTTTTGCGTTTAGAGCCTCTGAATTACAACTTGGATTCTTAAAATTATTACGCGGAACAGGACTTCGAAAACAGGCCGATGAATTCGGTTATGAGTATGATGAAATCGCCCCGTATGAGATGATTCGCAATGACGTCTTATCAGAGACAGATGCTCATAACATTCACTTAGCTGAAGAAATTCTTGAACGTTATTGGAATGCACACCGCATGGATGCGACGATGACTTACTTAGTTGACCATCATTTCAGTGCGTCACCATTTGCCTTTATGCAAGAGTTTGGGGCTTATTGGACAGCGCGTTATAGCTGGATTCGATATCAATTACCTGATTTATTCTTACGTTTGTACGAGTTCTTAGAAAGCATCGAATTTGATGATTTACAAACTGTTCTTTCTTATATGAAATTTGATTATCTAACGCAAAGTAATATCAAACCTAAAATTTGGTGGTCACAACGTATTCAGAAAAAAGAGCGTCGTGAAATCTTAACGAACTTGTTAGAAAATTCAAATCTACTAGAAGAAATTAATTTATCTTATAAAATTAATCAAAATGATTTCCATAAGTACGCTGTTTTGGAACCTGTTTACATTGATGCTAATCTTGAGAAAACAGATGTGCTACATTATTTATTAGTGTGCTACTTCCCAGGGATTAAGCCAATTTACAAAATCATTTTATGTGATTAATTTTTGAAATTTCAAATTTTATAGTGATTAATTTTAATCATTAGATGCCATTTATATAAATAAAATGCCTCCCATACAAGGAGGCATTTTATTTTTTCTCAAACTAACATACGCTTTAATACTCTTCTAGAATCAATCCATTATTGTAAATGGTCGTTGCGACATCGACTCCAACGTAACGTAAGTGCCACGGTTCATATTGATAGCCCGTTTCATTTTCCATTCCTTGTTGATAACGAACAATAAATCCGAAACGATGAGCGTTGTTATTAATCCATTGTCCTTCGGCTGTGTTTCCAAAATTATCGCTTAATTGTCCACCTACGCTATCGGCTGTTACATCGATTGCTAATCCTGTTTGATGTTCGCTATGTCCTGGTCGCGCACTGAATGTATCGGCTTTTGCTTGCCCATTTGCATTGACATATCGCTTGTATAAATCTGCTTGGGTTTGATACGAACGATACCCGCTTCGTGCAAGAATGGTAAGTCCTGATTCGTTTTGAGCAGTTTCTACTAATGCCTCAATTTGTCGCGCTGCCTCTTCTCTTAAGTACACCGTTCCATTGACTGAAGAAACATTAACAACTGATAGGTCGCTTGGCTCGTAAGAACTATCGAGTGCGTTATTTTTATTAACTAAAACGGTGATGGAATCAAAATTAGATACGGTCACAATATTTTCATACCAACCACTTGTGCCTGTTTGTGGTGCTGTTTCAGGGGCTATCTCTGTAACTTTATCAGGTTCTTTATCCGTAATATAGTCTGCAAAAACGTACCCGACTCCATCATTGTATTTTACTTTATACCAACCCTCTTGTTCAGAAAAAATTTCAATTTTTTCGCCATCTTGTAATGAACCGATGATGTTATAATCTGTTCCCGCTGCTTCGCGAACATTTAGTTTCCCAGTTGTGGGCAAAACATAACCTACTTTAATGACTTCATCTTGCTTAATTTCAACTGAAGTTTCTGGCATTTGTTGCTCTTGATCTAAACTTTCTTCCTCAGTCGTTGCTTCCTCTTCAATGACTGGTGGCGGTGTTGTTTGATTAGCACTATTAGTATCTGATTCTTCTGTTTGACTATTTTCTAGTTCTTTAGGTTGACTTGAAAAGGTTCCATTCAAACTAATAGGTAATAATAAAATTAAAAATATACCGACTGAAAATACTTTCGTTTGTTTTTTCATATGTATGCACCCCTTGCTGTTATAAATTTATTTAGGAGATAATAGGCGATTGCTTTTTTAATAATAACCCTTTAGTATCGTATGAATGTGCAGATATTTAGTCACTACTCTGACACTAGTAGGTTTTAGCTGCGTTTATTTGTTCTCCTATTTTCCAAATACGAACCGGTCAATAAACTAGATATCGTGTTGTAGCCTATATACAAAGCGAGAAATATTTCATCTTTTAAGTTGCAAGCCAAGAACTTTAAATACTTTTCTAGAAGCACTTAGTTTTGGTTTTTTACAAAACTTTAGTTCGCGTTGATCCAGAAGAAGTACGAAGATATCCTACAGTCCTACTATAAATTTTAAACACCCGAATATCCAGACATCATATAGACGTTGTCATAGTTTTAAAAATCCAACAAACACACGAAGTCTTATATACTACGGTTTCTTTAAATTACAACTTACTAAACCCTTAGTCTTTTGTTATTTAAAGATTACAGTTAACTTAAGAGCCTTATCTTGATTAATACTTAATTTATGTGAGCTTACAGATAGTCCTTCACGTTGTTTAAATATGTTAGAGCTAACCACTTAATCCACGCCACAATTATCCCTATTTCGACTATTTTAACATTATTTTCAAACAAATGTATGACCTCAGATGAAATATTTTATTTTATTGATAAACTCACAAACTTTTTAACTATACTAATGTTATAATACTTTATCATAAGGTTAAATATTTATAGCAACTTCATTCTATACCAAAAGAATACTTCTTATTCTGTATGCGAGTGAAACTATATTTAATTTTTGAGGGAGTTGACATGTGATTATAGAATAGCTATCACGTCAACAATTATTGTCATATCGACTTATCATTAATCAAAATATACTATCAATTTGTTTATTTCATGAGGGAGTGCCATTTATGTTTATTTTTAAGAAAATTAGAGATCTTTTACATTCAACACCAACCAGACTGATCGTAGGGTATTATTTTCTTTTTACATTAGGATTTGGGATTTTATTATGGATGCCCTTTAGTTTACAAGAAGGTGTCTCGTTATCGTTTTTAGATTCCTTATTTGTATCAACAAGCGGGCTTAGCAATACTGGATTATCACCAGTTACAACTGCTGATACATTTAGTTTGCCAGGTATTTTTATCTTAGCTTTAAATTTACAAATTGGTGGTTTGGGACTAATGATGCTCTCTACTGCGTTTTGGTTACTTGCAGGGCATAAGATATCCTTACGGGAACGAGCACTTATTATGACGGATCAAAATCAAATCACATTAAGTGGAGTTGTTAATTTAGTCAAATCTGTTTTAATCTCATTTGTGGTAATTGAATTTATCTTTATGATGATTCTTGGACACTATTATTACTTTGCTGGTTATTATCCCGTTTATAGTGAGGCTATGCTGCAAGGATTCTTTACAACAGTGTCAGCCATTACAAACT
>JBOFCV010000004.1:0-3514 GCA_051646305.1 Turicibacter sp. | reverse complement strand
GACAGAGAAGCGTGATTGGTCACTCCAGAGAACACGTCTCCACTGCTCTAGAGTCCAGTGGCGGCACACTTTACCCCACTGCATCCCACGCTTTGCATTG
Organism: Turicibacter sp.; assembly: GCA_051646305.1. Lineage (GTDB taxonomy): Bacteria > Bacillota_I > Bacilli_A > MOL361 > Turicibacteraceae > Turicibacter. Next base: position 3,414 of record JBOFCV010000004.1, on the reverse strand, counting down.
CTCTTGGTGATGTAAGGCTGGGATGAGCTGCTCGGCCATGGAAACCCATTCCATGAAGCTCTCTACACACCGTTCTTGAGCTCATCTGAAGGACACATGAAGTTTGGAGGTCTGTAGCTAAAATAAAACGTTTTATTTAAATTGTAAAACAATCAATAATCAATTAAAACGATATTATAAGATGGTATTGTGTTTTTAATTATAGTTTTTACTAGCTGAAATTCAATTCTTGATATCAAGAATTCATATTTCTGCGAGTGACAACATCATTGTTGATATCAAGAATTAAAATTTTTACTAGTAGAAATCTAATTCCTGATATCACAAATTCATATCCCGGGAATGAATAAAAGTCAAAATGGCTTGCCATATACATTTATTTCTGATATCTGAAAATGTATTTCTGATATCAATAATTAGGAGAGTAATTTCAGATATCTAAAATGGCTTTCTTACTAACAATCACAGTCATGATATCAGAAATTGACATTGTCACTAGTGACTATCGAATTATTGATTTAAAAAATGGAAATTTTTACTAGTAGCAATTCAATTGCTGATAACAAGACATTTGCACTATGTAATTATTGATATAAAAAAAGATTTTTACTACTAAGAATTGTATTTCTGATATGTAAAATTGGAATTTCAACTAGGAAATCAATTCTTGATATCAATAATTGAATTTGGATGGTGAAACTGGTGAAAATACAATTATAGTTTTTACTAGTTTAAATGTAATTCTTGATATCAAAAATTGCCATTTTTACTAGTAGAAATCGAATTCCTGTTATCAAGAATTAGTATTTTAACTAGTGAAAATTGAATTGTTGATATCAAGAATTCAAATCCTGGGAATGAATAAAAGTAAAAACGGCTTGCCATAGTGTGGGCGCTTGGTGGCCCAAACGCCGAATTCTTCATTGAGACTCATGCAAACCTTTAGGCGTTTTTTTTTGTATTGTTGAGGGCTTTTGATCTCTAGGGAGGATAATCTTTTAAATCGACATGTTCATATGATATACGCATCAGAAGAAAAATTAAATCCGCTCGTGGAAGTTAAATAAAATATTATGTAAAAATCTGTATCAAGCACGGATGTGATTGGTCCATCTTGAGCATCGTGGTGAAAAGTAACAGATACTGCCTGACCACGCCTTTTCTTCATCAGAAGCGAATTAGCCCATCAATCCCGGCCATAATTTAAATCTAAATAATGATATTGTTCGATTTATAGCGGTTATTGAATACAAATAAACAGTGAAAAGTTAAAATAGGAGCATTATTATCTAGATAAAATTATGGGGAAATGTACGGACATATAAGCCATAGAATATATACGTAGATGCCTCATTCAAACGCACCAGGCACGTCGACGCGCCGCCATTTTGGAACGGTCAACACTTCAGATGCGTTCATCACTCACATTAAAACAACAACACTGCGCAGCCTTTCTTCCCGAAGAAATGGGATAACCTTTCACAGGTGAGAGGGTGTTGATTTGTGTTTCATAGTATAGTATATTAACTCAATATTACAGGTTTTTAACTGCAGTTACTTTTTAATGTTGTGTTAGCTAACGCGTTCTTCATGTATTGTGTTAGTTTAGCAATTATAATGTTTGGATATACACAAAAACACGTAACATTTGTTAGTTGATAACAGACACAGTATTCAAGGACTGGAAAGTATGTGAAAACAAACATTGGTCTTTGTTAGTGCTTAAATTCAAATAATGTAGAATAATAAGGTAACTAGAATATATATACAATCATATTTTAAATTAGTATACTAATCAAATAAATAATTTCTCTGAAGATCAATAATATTTGTGATGTTAAAATCTTTAAACAATATCTTTAGCATACGGTTGCAGACTGCTTTTGAATATTCACATAGTGCGTTCACGACGGCCCATAGAAACAGTCGCTAATGAGGCATCTACGTGTATATGTATAAATCTATGATATAATCCCCGCCCATTTGGAGGACGCGCTGCTGTCCAATGAGAGCCCAGCAATGAACATGCGCTTGAAATCGATTGGCGAACGCGTGAAAAGTCCGTTGAGCGTCACTCGTTCTTTTAAAACTGATAAAGTTGAATTTTATTTATTTTTTTAATTAAAAAAAACTTGAATTTTATTGAATAAAACGTATTAAAATTGTGAAACAATCAATAATCAATTAAAACAATATTATAAAATGGCATTAAAACATTGTGCCCCCAAATAGGTCCCTAAAATCCCACATTTCTCAATATGGTGAAGAATGAGACAACAGCTTATTATTTTGCATTGGTTTATTAAAGTACACTTTATAAGTATCTGTGGAAGCGAATACAATACTCAATTTAAAAGTAAATATTTAATACTCCACAGCTGAGGCTTATATCAAAGGAGGTCTATGTGTGTTGAATTAGTAAAAAAAAATAAATAATATTGAGCAGTAATAATGTGAAACTGCACTGTGCTAGAAAGCAATAATAATTCAATGAAATGTCTTTAAAATAAGAATACTTCTCGGGTATATTTAGTTAATTAATATTAACTAAAGATCTCGACTTGTAATGAGCTTCATGAGGAGAAAGCCGTTGAGCGTGCGCGACACCTGTCCAAACAAACACGCGCCTCGTTGCTAGGTGACGAGTAACAATGTTCTAAAATCGGTTAAAAATGCCAAATTCAATACATTTAAATAGTTCCCGCGGGGTTTTTTTGATTGCGCGGGTTAATAGCCTACTGTATAGACAATACAACAATTCTATATAAACAATAGTGTATTTAACATCAATATAATAACCTTCTCCGTTTAAATAATTTATTTAATTCAAGAATAATTTATGCAACTTTTAATTATTTACTTGAAATAATTAGAAGGGCAGTTTCATGTCTTTATCCTTGTATTATACAGTAATCTAATTACAGTGTTCAAGATGTAATTAGCTAGTAATGAATTAGAGTATTATTATTAGAGTAACTTATCCAACACTGATTGAAGCGAATTTTCACCCGCAAAAATTCGCCGAACAACAGTAAATGTGACCGCACAAATCAGAGTTGCGATTTTCTGTTATTACTCATAGCTTTTGGTATATTTAAAATAATAATAATAATAATTTAAAAAATAAAACTACTAACAAATTAACACTTATGAATATGAAACAGTGAGCATTCAAAATTAAATATCATGAATATAAAAATCCATATGAAGTGATTAAACTAACTCATCCCCAACTGAACAATATATCCTTAAACCAGCCCCATAATCTAGTGATCCATAGATCGACTCCTAAATTAGTCAAATACTGGATCTCAGGTGTCAGCATTTTCCTGCAGAGCTCTTGGTGTTGCGGGTCAATATCGGCCCTCAGGTTGTACCCTAATATGGAAGCTTTTCCAATGGGCTGCCAGGGCT
>JBOFCV010000523.1:0-4884 GCA_051646305.1 Turicibacter sp. | reverse complement strand
AATCTACCACCTTCGCCTTATATCCTTTTGTTTTAACATTAGTAATGTTATGTGTTATGGTCTCTTGCCTTAAACTCGCTGCATCCAATGCTTGCTTTGTTAACACAAATACAGAATCACTACCTGATATCATTTTTTTTCTCCCCTTCACTTTTCACCTTTTGATTTCTAAATTAATTTATTGATTTTACATCTAATTTTCTATTTTACTTTTATGTAACCCCATTCATTCTTACTACAAATTATGACATTCAATCTTCCGCAAAATATTACTAAAGATTACAAATTTTCACAAATAACTACTTTTTATTATATATTGAGTCCTAATTTATACGCTAGTAACAATAATGTCACTGCTTTTCAGTAGTAACATTTTTGTCACCATAAAATAAGTAAAGATACCTTAACTTTTTTGTCATTTTATGTCATACTATTAAACAACAAAAAAGCAACCGTTTTCAAAATAGAAAATAGTTGCTTTTTTGTTGTTTTATGGTACGTTTTTGTAATTTTGGTTAAAATTCCCAAACTATTAATATTACCTACTAAATATCTTTTATTTTTTAAAATAAATCAAGTGATACTTTAATGACTATTTCCGGCTTAGTCTATCCCAATCTAATTAACTTATTTTTATAAATTTCCCTGTACAAGCATATAAAAATTAATTTCTCTACCTGTTTCTATTATTCATTTAGTTGTAAAATTTTAAATTTTTACAACTAAATGAATAATGTACCATGTCTATTTATCACTTTAAATATAAACTATTATCGCATTTCAACTCTTATTTTTGACAAAAAAAAGACTGGGCAGTTATACCCAATCCTTTTAATTATTTAGGGAAATAATAGTTAATTCTTAATTTAAGCTGTTACTAAAATGATTAACGTAATAATTGAAGAACACCTTGTGGTTGTTGGTTAGCTTGAGATAACATCGCTTGTGCTGCTTGGTTTAAGATGTTATTTTTAGTGAATTCCATCATTTCTTTTGCCATATCTGTGTCACGGATACGAGACTCAGCAGCTGTTAAGTTTTCAGATGTTGTGTTTAAGTTGCTAACTGTATGTTCTAAACGGTTTTGTTGCGCTCCATAAGTTGCACGTTGTGCTGATAATTCAACAACAGCTGCATCGATTGCTGCTGCATCTGAACCTGAAGTTAATGCTTTAGTTAAATCTAATGTCGCTGTAGCTACAGTCATTGTTTGACTTGCATCATCACCAATACGTAATTCAGTATCTGCATTAAATACATCAATTCCATTGAATTTTGTATTTGTTGTGATGTTGACGATTTCTTCTCCTAATTGATCCATTTCAGCATCAATATTAGCGATATCTTCAGTACTATAAGTTCCATTTGCTTTTTGGATTGCTAATTCTTTCATACGAACTGTCATTGAACTTACTTCTGTTAAAGCTCCCTCAGCCGTTTGAATTAAAGAAATACCATCTTGTGCATTACGAGCAGATGTATCTAAACCTTTAATTTGTGAACGCATTTTTTCAGATACTGCTAAACCTGCTGCATCGTCTCCGGCACGGTTAATACGTACACCTGAAGATAATTTTTCCATGTTTTTAGCTGCAGCATTTGAATTGACACCTAAACGGTTGAATGTATTTAAAGCTGAAATATTATTATTAATTCTCATTTGTAATTCCTCCATGAATTATTATTATTTTTTCGCATCCTTGCGATTTTTTATCGTGAGTGTTGGCCAACTGCTCTACATTAATAGTTATCGGAGGTATTCTCTTTTTTTTTATAGTTTTACATTCTTTTTTATACTTTTTTTGAATCATTAAAGACTTATGTTGGAGAAACGTTATAGCGATTGTTTTAGATGAATGAATGGCCTTTGATATGACTTATGACTGATGCACATGGTTTTAATCTTTAAAGGTTCTAACCCTAATCCCATGGGTGAATCCTCTTCATACATTTAAATATTAGAATCCAATACTTTAAATTTTAGCTATCATCTGCTTCATCAGGTGCTCACTATTTAAGACTTGTACTTATTTTCAAACAAAAAAAACAGCCCTAAAAGTGGCTGTTTTAGAAGTGAATTATATAATTTTTTTAAACGTATCTCGCAATTCTACTAATAATTGTCTAACTGTTAATAATTTCGTTGAATCTTTTTTCATATTGGCTTGAACAAGTTCGTGATACATAAAGTCATATAAATGCAATAATTGTTGCGAAATATCTCCAGCTTCCATCTTAAGTGTTGCCATTAATTCATGCACGATATCTTGCGCCTTTATGATGTTTTTGTTCGCACCTTCAATATTTTTGTTTTCGATTGAATCGACGGCTTCATCAATAAATCGAATCGCACCATCATATAACATAATCAGTAAGTTACCTTTTGATTGTGTGTCTACGGTATTATTAATGTAAATCTGATGCCCTCGATTCATATGCGGTGCATACATATACTTCACTCCCCTAAATCTTAACTAATAGTGTAATCTCTTCATATTGTTATACGCCATACTGGCTGCTACTTTTTGATTCATTTGTTTCAAATCTTTTTGTACCACTTGGTTACTTATTTTTAATTCATTGATATTAGATTGATTTAATTCTAATATTTCTTGTTTTAACGTCTTGATATCTTGTATTAAGTGATCGTCTAATTGCTCATTTTTAAGATTAAGTTTTGATATTTCTTGCATGATTTGTTGATTCTCATTTAAATAACGATTAATTTCTGTTGCTTCATTTTCTTTAATAAAATGTTTGATTAGTAGGAGATTATTTTTTATTGAAGACATGTGAATCATCTTTTTTTGTAATTCAGTTTCTATTTCAATCATATGAACTCCTATAACCCTGACATGAAAGCACCTTGTTGCGCTTGCATATTAGATAATGCTTTTTCCATCGCAGTAAATTGACTCCAATACCTTGCTTCTGTTTTTGATAATCGATTATTTAAGGTATCCATTCGCTTATTAAAATCAAGAATACGGTGATCGAGTAAAGATTGACTTCCATTTTTTGTGAAATCAACCATGATAAATGAATTCACTTCGCGATATGAATTAGAATTACTTCCAACCCCTGCTTTGTTAATAATCTGAGACATTCCTTCAACGATAACATCAGTCATTCGATTAAAAATACCGCATTGATTACGCTTTTCTTGAATTTGGCTTTGAGATAAATTTCGATCTGCGTTATTTAATGCAGGGTCACTTGGGGTTGCGAACATGACTTGTAAAAATTGATCTGGTTTATTGGCCATTGATTCACGGAACTTCTTCTCATCAATTTTTAATTCACCATTTTTTCCACCTTCAAAGTATCCTTTTCCATCAATTCCAAAATCAGATAAACTGACTTTTGATCCATCTGCTAAGGTAATAGGTTGAAGTAGCGAGTCACGAAGGGATTGCTGTACTTTATTGATGATTGAATCATTGCGGATTAATCCACTTTTTGCTTTAGATTCCCACAACTCAATTTCTTTTTCGCTCATTTCTTTTTTCTGGGCATCAGTTAGTGGTTGATAATCTCGATACTTCGGTTCAGATAAGATATCACCAATATCTTTAACCAATTTATTATACTCATCAACAAAAGTTGTTACTTTTTCTAGTACAGCATCTACATCTGTATCCACGACAACCTTTACGGTTCCTGTTGATTTAACATTATAATCAATTCCTTGAATATTAAAATTATTACTACTAAATTCAATATCCGTTGCACCGTTAAAATCTACTTTTGCATTTTTCCCTGTTCCTTCAATTGAATTTCCCGGCCCAGATGTTAAGTTTAATGATTGCAAAATACCTGAATTGTTATTATCATTTATTTTAACGAAGTTATCGGCTCCTGTTTGATCTGTTTGAATGAAAAAACGATTTAAGGTTTGATCATAAGAAGCACTCATACCTTCTATATTATTTAATTGTTTTGCTAACCCCTCAAGTGTCATGGTTCCATCTGTATCTTGGATGATCACATCACCATCTTTGGTTGTAACTGTGATATCAATATTAATGCCTTGCTCTGATAATGGCTTAGAAGGATCTAAGGTGATGTTAGATTCACTTGCAAATTTAACATTATCGGCTAATTCTTTAACGGTTAACTCATAATTCCCAGGTTTTGCAGCTGATGAAGCTTTGGTCGACGCAATTGATTCATTCGATGATGTCGCTTTATTTAACCAACTTAAATTATTTAATGCACTTGGTCTTGTTAAACCATTATTTGAAATTTGACTCTCTAATCCAAATGTTTTTCTCATATTCAATATAAAACTTGAATATTTGTCATTAATTGCGGTATATGCTTCCTTTTGAAATTCAACCACACTTTTTTGTTGAAAGACTTTATCTACTTTAACGCGTTCCGCCTTCATCATTTCCTCAACCATTGAGGCTGTATCAAATCCACTTATAATTCCACCAATTTGTATCCCTGCCATATTTTCACCTCATTCATTAGTTTCATTTTCGCTCATTATTTAAATACTACTTTATATTAAATTCATTCCTAACAATAAACCCATTCTCATCTACTAATCTAAATCAAATGAATACTACATTTTTAATTTTAAAAGTCTTTCAATGAGTGATGGATCTGAGACTATTGCTTCTTTATTTTCGTCTTTGATGGATTCAACAACTTCTTTTCGTAAAATTTTAATATCTTTAGGCGCTTCTATCCCAATTTTTACTTTTCCATTATCAATTTCTTGAATAATAATCTCTATATTATCACCGATTAAAATACTTTCTCGTTTCTTCCTTGTGACAACTAACATCTATTCAGCCTCATTTCTAATGAAATGTTTGGTTGTATACATAGTTCCATCTAAAACAACTTGCATTCCTTGTTTTGTATTTGAATTCA
>JBOFCV010000500.1:0-4197 GCA_051646305.1 Turicibacter sp. | reverse complement strand
CTTTCCTTAGGTCGTTTTAGTTGAGGGCAACTTGGTCTGATCCAATAAAGTTGTCTTTATCTCAAACACCAGCACTCTCTTTCCCGTTCCTCTACTCAACCTCACCTCTCTGTCCCTAATCTCTCCATTTAATATCATGCCTTTACAATTGACTATAGTGTCATCATACTACGTCTATTTAAAGTTCAACCTTATCTTTACAATATATTAACAATCTTAACCAAAAATTAACATTTATACAGTATCTAACATTAGTGGTCATTTTCTCTCTTTGCTTATATACGTCACCATACTTATCTAAACAAACATCAAGTCATCAGAGTAAAAAATAAAGACCACCACACCCTCATAATTTCTTGTGGGGGCGTGGTGGTCTTTGAATTTATTTATTTTCGCATTCTCTCTATTTTACTAGGCTAAATAGGGAGATAAATAAGTTTCATGTGATTCAAATCTACATGTAGAAAATTTTATAATTTTTTATAAGATTCAAGTTGGTATTGTCTAAACATAATTACAACCCACAAATACCTCAAAATTTTAGCGTTTCCGCTCCACTTTACCATCATAAATCATCTTTAAATTATTCAAATAAATCTTGATTTGCTTCGTATATCTGAAAAGGATTAAACCAATCAAAACGAGGTTCAAATAAGTCTTTAGGAATGTGATGTATAAAATACTCATCATATTTTTCTGTATTAAATTTTTTCACTTCTTTTTGGTGTATTAAAAATAACTGGGCCCAATTAAATAATTGTGAATCCGAAAGTTCTGGTTCCATAGATTGATTATGTTTATCTTTTATATGGTTAACCATTTGATCTACACTAATTATTCTTTCTTTATCTTCCAACTTTAAATCACTAAGATCTCTTATCGGTTTAGGATTTGACATAACCAATACAGACTGATAATCTTCCTTACCGAATCTCCATGGCATTAAATTTCGAGTTGCACTTTTCTTCTTTTTTATTTTAAGTTTTTTGATTAATTCGATAAATTGCTCATTTTGTTTAATGAAGTCGTCGATTACGTCATTTGTCCTTCCCGCTTCAACTGACATACATCTCTTAAAATCTCCTTCGTGATTTATTTCCACATGACCATATAAATTTTTACACGCTAACACGAAACACATTTTTTTCGTGAATACGAGATAATCAATTTGCGCACTCAATTCGTCGCATTCCAAATAAATATCATGTAAAACAACCATCACCACATCAGAATTTCTAAGTTCATGGGCTATGTTTTGCTCACCTAACATGCCATATTCTAAAAACTTTATCTCTTGATTAATGAGCGATTGGCCTTCAGAATTAAGCATAGGTTTCAAATCCCTTAAACTTTTTAACTGCTGGTTCGCGGCGCTACTTTCTTTTAGAAAAATAGGTTCTTTCACTTCACAAAATAATGGCACAATACCATCTCCATCTATTATATTTTGGATTGAACGACTGGTATTTTTATGCCAAAAAAAAACACCCTTATTCCGTTCACAAGAAAGGCTAGCATTTAATCGTTAAATGCCTCCTACCTTGTCATACGTTAACTAAGGGTGTTCTCCTTTTTTATATGTATTTTTTTATAAATAATATCACACTTACTGCACCAAATACTGGTCTAAATCTTCAAGTTTATTAATTTCAAAAATATGATTTCCTATTTCATCGAGAATCTTTGGTGAAACTTGAGCAATTTTTTGAACATATCCCTCTGGCATCTTACACAGCTTTATGGTTAATTGATTAATAATTAACTCTGACTTTCCCTCTAATTTTCCTTCGTTATAAACTTCCTTAATAAATCCAGCCATACTTAATTCCTCCTTTAATTGATTAAATTCTAGTGGTTCAAGAAACTTATCCGCAAATAATAGCAAGATATAGCTTAACTTATGTTTTTGTTCAGTTGATTTTATAGGTGCCACATGTAACAGTTGGGAAGCTTTTATCAGCTTTTCAAATTTAGATTTAGATCCCGACATCAGGGGTGACCAAACAAGTTGGAGTAGATCATCCGCTGTTAGTTCTAAATTATTATTTATTTTTTCCTCACACTGTATAAATACATCTTCTGCATTAAACTGCCCTAATGATACGGGTTGAACTCGATAGGTCGATAGTCCAAGTTGAAACTCGAAACTGGGTGTTGTGATATCGTTACTATAAATCACACAGGTGTAGACATCCGTCTTATGATCAAATGCAAGTTTTGAATCATATAACATAAACCGTCTTAAATCATCTATTCCTTTGTCTGTCGTTTGAAATTCAATATGTAAATAGGTCTCGTCTTCCATCAAATAAGTATAGTCCATATTCATCGAAGCAGCATCAGGTATTGTTAATTCCGTTGGCCCCACCTCTTTTATTTTTTTATCAATGTGTAGAAACGCAACCACTGCTTCACCTAAACTTTGCGCAATCATCTTCATTGCTTTATCTTCATGAAAATTCATCTCTATCATACCCTTTCTATCCTCATAATTCAACCTGTCTTATCCTTCTTAGCTTTCCCAGTTTAAAAAACACTATACGAACATAAGTTCTTATTTTGTTTAAGTATTTTTGAATTTTATTCGAATTTGACTAGTTAGACCTGTCATACGTCACACGAACTTTATATCATTATCACTTAACTTAACTAAACTCAAATGTTCTTTATTCCCCTTAAGTACAAATAAAACGCTCATCCCAATCAAAAAAACACCCTCATTTCGCTTACAAGTAAGGCTAGCATTTAATCGTTAAATGCCTCCTACCTTGACATACGCCAAATGAGGGTGTTTTCCTATTATATTTATACTATTTCACCCTCTTTTTCCATTACCGCTTCCCAAAAAGGTTCCATACTTTCATACACCGTTGATAACATAGGATGGGCGTTAAAATACTGCGTTAATTTGTGTTCAAAGCTTAACGTTCTAGGTATGATGGATTCTTGATGACAAAGTTTGATAAATGCATCACCATTTAATACTTGATGCTGCATAAATCGGTGGTAGGTTGGTAGTTTCTTAGTAAAATGGAGATGAAATGTTAGCAATTTCAACTGTTCTACACTCGGTTTTTTCATTGTTGAAAAATAAGTCTGTTGTACGTGTTCGCCCGTCAACTGGTTGTTTAGTAATTCAGAGGCGTCGGCTTCCACCTGTAAATACCCCTCTTGATCGTGTTCATAGACAAAAAGGTGATGCGATTCCCCTTTAATATCCTGCGCCTCATACCACCCAATGGGGATCACTTGATCGATAATTTTAGCACTGCCACTTTGATTCAAGGCCTCGTAAAGCATTTGATACGCCTCATCGTCAAGTTCACTCATTTTAGATCGTTTCTTAGGTGGCAACTTCTTGTTTTCAACCTCTCCCATATATAATTCCATCACATGTTGTGGATTTAACCAATAGTCAATTTGATCCCATTGATCTTGAAAATCAACGATATACGCACTCGCGGTCCCGCCACAATGGACACCTCTAAGCGCTCGGCCAATCATCTGAATCAGCAACGATTTACTTTTTGTCGGACGCGCTAAAAACACCGTCTGCACACTCGGAATATCACTGCCCTCACATACCATCTGAACATTTATCAACACATCAATCTGTTCATCCTTAAATTGCTTTAGATTCTGTGGCATCAAAGGATCCCCACTCACACAACATACGCACGTCACCCCTGCCTTCTTAAAACACGTTTCAAGTAAGATCGCTTGCTTAATATTAATCGCAAACACAATCGTCTTTTGATATACATTTCGGTGCTTGACATAATGCTCAACGATAAGCTTATTTCTTCCATTATGTTTGGCGATTTTATTTAACACTTGATTGGGATCTAAGTTCTGACATAATTTCTTAATTTGATTCTCCGTTAACTTAAATACCTGCTTACCTTCTAACTTCGTTTGCACACGTACATATTTTGGAATGGCTAAGATGTTAGATACCATTAATTCTTTCGGATTTGTTTCATGAATTAGCTGATGTTTTGGGACGTCAAACAGGTCAAAAAGTTTGGCCGTTTCATGATCTTGTAACCTTGATGGCGTAGCAGTCAGTCCGATCAATTGAAGTTTGACCTTACTTTTCTCTAAGCGCTTGATAACACTTTGGTAAGCATGAGCCACACTATGGTGCGCCTCATCAATCACAACAGTTAGTTTTTTACCTTCAGGAAAGGCATCCAA
>JBOFCV010000462.1:0-3995 GCA_051646305.1 Turicibacter sp. | reverse complement strand
CGTATTGACTTAACTACAACAAATATTGAAATTATAAATAAAAGCACAAATGTTAGTTATCATACATTATCACCACTAGTGAGCAGTAATGCATTGCAAACACCATTTATTATCACGTATAAACTAAAAGATTCTACGGCAACTCAAACATTAAACGCAATGACGGGAAGTGTAAATGAGGGAAGTTATCAAGTATTTGAAATTGAAAATGGAGTTCGAGTAGATTATACATTAGGTGATTCTAAGTTTTCGTTAAAAGATTTGCCAGGATTTATACATCCAGATAAATATAAAGAAAAGATAATAGATGTAATATCAGATGACTCTAAGCAACTCGTTGAAAAATACTATAAATACTCAGAAGAGAGAGATGTATATTATCCAACAAATCCACGTGAAGATTCTCGTAAATTATACGAAACAATTTATTATGAGGGAGAATATACGTTTGAAGATTTAGCAGAGGATACTTACTATTTTACTGGAGAAGATAGAATGGTTCATCCTAAAGCTACGTTTACATTCCCTATTGAATATACAGTTGAAGATGGGAAACTAAACGTAAATGTATTATTCCAAACTGCGACGTATCATGAAGATTTTCAAATCGTAACAATGGATTTATTACCCTCATTTGGTGCAACAAATAATAGTGATCAGGCATACGCACTTTTACCAGATGGAAGTGGAGGTATCGTTGAACTTAACGGAATCAAAGGGAATAATAATGTGTATATGAAGTCACTATATGATAATACAGTGCTACTCGAATCAGCAATTAAAACATTTGATGAAAAGGCAACAATGCCTATCTATGGAATGAGTGATGAAAATCAAGGTATCTTTGCTATCGTTTCTAAAGGTGCTGAAAAAACTAATTTAGTTCTTACCTTAAGTAATAATCCAAATGAACCAAATAGAATTTTCCCTCGTATTCAGAATGTAGATGTTTACAATCATGATTTTTATGGAGACGGTTCAACGATGATTCGATATTATTCAGATAATAAAACGAGTGAATATAGTATTGAATACAGTTTGTTAGATAAAACCAATAATGACTACTTTAGCTTAGCTAACATGTATCGCGACTATCTAATCAATACCTATAAACTATCGGTTCAAGAGGAAATATCTTCGGGAATATTAGTGGATATTATTGGAGGAATCAAAAGAGAACATAACGTCATGGGAATACAGTTTGATAAAGTGGAATATGCAACAACTTATTCACAAGCTATTGAAATATTAGAAGATTTAAATCAGATAGCTAATCTATCAACGATCTACTCGGGCTGGATGAATGGTGGCTATGTTCATGATCTTCCTACGTCGATAAAGTATGATCGTGTGGCAGGAGGAAAATCAGAATTTGATAAATTGGTAACTTATATTAATGAAAACAAGTTAAATCATTACTTTGATATTTCATTCATCGAGACCTTTGCTAAAAATGGTAAAGGATTCCGTGCAGATGCACATGGAGTGAAAAATATTCCTAATGAAGTATTAACCAAAGGTACAGTACAACCAAACACCTTACTTGAAAATAAAAAAGGCTTAACTAAGTATTTTGTTGCCCCTCAGTATATCAATAGTGTTGTGGATCGGTACTTAGATGAACTTAAATTTGAGTTGAGCGGTTTATCACTTAGAGATATTGGAAGCATGTACTATGCAAACTATGGTAAAGATGCAATGGAGTTTTCTCAAGCACAACAGTATTTAGAGGAGATATTAAGTAAATTAACTAATGAAGGGTATAATTTATTAATTAATAATGGATACAATTATACGTTCCCATTTAGTACTTATCAAACAAATTTACCTTTAGAAACATCATTAAGTGGTGTTATAGATTATGCTATCCCATTTCAAAATATAGCCTACAATGGTTTATTTGATTACAGTGGAAAAAGTATAAATATCGGAAATGCTACCTCATTAGAGAAATACATACTAAAATCTATCGAATTTGGCATGGATATAAAATATACGGTTTCTCATCAAAACTCAAGTTTCTTTAATGATACAGATTATTCTTACTACTACAATACGAACTTTGATAATCTAAAAGATGAAATATACAGTACATCAGAATCCATTAATGAATCAAAAGAAGTACTAGGGAACGGGTACATTGTAGGACACGAGCGATTAATGAATGATGTATTTAAAGTAAGTTATGAAAATGGTAGAACACTAATATTTAATTACAATAACGAAAGTGTCGAAGTTAGTGGAAGAACAATTCCTGGGCTTGGCTATATCGTAGAATAGGAATGGTTATATGATGAAAATAATAAATCCAATCAAATATTATAAACAATTACATCATTCAAAACAACGAAACATAGTAGGCTTTTTATTTGTACTTCCTTGGGTTATTGGTTTTTTTCTAGTATTTATTCAACCCTTAATTTATACGATTGTTTATTCATTTCAAGAAATTAAGCTTGTGCAAGGTGGGTTAAGTAAAGCTTGGATCGGTTTTGATAATTTTAATTATATCTTTAGAGTTGTTCCAGATTTTCAACGAGTACTGTTCACTTCAATTCAAAAAACATTAGTTGAATTACCAACTATTGTAATTGCGAGTATGTTAATTGCTGTCCTTTTAAATACAAACTTTAAATTTAGAGGGATCGCGAGAACAGTCTTTTTCTTACCCATTATCTTTGGCTTAGATATTTATACTAAATTTCAAACAGGGACTTCATTAACTGAAGTAGGTATGGATCAAGCAACATCTAATTTTCTAAATGTAAATGAGATTTTTACATTCCTAAATAACGTTGGAATTCCGGATGGAATAACAATGTTTATTGGAAATTCTATAAATCAAGTGTTTGAGATTATATCATTCTCAGCAGTTCAAATACTTATCTTCTTATCTGGGTTGCAATCGATTAATTCAACTTTATATGAAGTAGCGGCTATAGAAGGTGCTACAAAATATGAAACATTTTGGAAAGTTACAATTCCTATGATTTCACCGATTGTTTTAACTGTTTCAGTTTATACGATTGTTGAGTCAATGTACCGTTCAAAAGTTTTAGAAGTTGCACGAGAAATGGCATTTACAACAGGAAATTATGGGGCGAGTGCTGCCATTTCAATTTGTTACATTCTTTCAATCCTAATTATTTTAGTGGTATTAATTAAGTTGCTCTCTAAGGTGGTGTTTTATCATGAATAAGATAAATGATATAAAAATTAGTTTCAAAGAAATTTATGATAACCGTCGAATAAGAAGAAATCTAAATTCGTTTTTATTCAAGGTTTTACAATATGCCTTAGTAATAAGTGTTGGATTTATGATTATTTATCCTATTTTGAAAATGATTAGTACAGCGTTTACGGATCCAAGCGCATTAGGTAATCCTTTAAACTTTTGGATTCCTGAAAATCCAAGTACAATTCTAATCAAGTTAAGTAGTAGAATTCTAAAACCAGATAAATCATTACTATTATCATTAGGATACTCAACAATCTTAATGATTATTCAAATCATTTCTTCAGCAGTCGTGGGTTATGGTTTGGCAAAATTTGATTTTAAAGGAAAAAATTTAATTTTTGCGGGAGTTATACTAACAATTGTGGTTCCACCTCAAACGATGATTTTATCACAGTATTTGAACTATCGTTATTTTGATTTCCTTGGAATGGTAGAGTTTATTACTGGGGATGCCATTAATTTATTAAATAACACTACTGCATATTTCCTTATTTCACTATCTGGTCATGGATTGAAATCGGGGTTGTTTATCTTTATTTTCAGACAGTTCTTTAAAGGATTGCCAAAAGAGTTAGAGGAAGCAGCAAGTATTGATGGGGCAGGACATATAAGAACATTCGTTCAAATTATGCTTCCAACAACTGTACCAGCAATGTTAACGGTTGGTGTATTCTCATTTGCATGGAACTATGGGGACACCTACTTCTCATCTTTATTTGTACAGTCTGGAACAGAATTAATGGCGTTACTTATGAAT
>JBOFCV010000305.1:0-2855 GCA_051646305.1 Turicibacter sp. | reverse complement strand
TGCTAACTGCTGGCTATCAACATTTGATTTTTGATAGCTGATAAAATGATTAGGACTAGAATGGCGTCGGATCAAGGCATAACTCTAAAGAGACCACTATTAAAAGTATGTTGGGTTTGATAAAGTTTATCAGTGAGATAGGGTAGTATAATGAGAGTGCATCTAACTCGAGGTCTGCGTAAAAGAAGATACTCTATACCTAGAAACTAAGAAAATCACACGGTTAATGATTAAAATTTCATTAAAATAAAAACGTTGATTCCATTTTGGATTCAACGTTTTTATGTGTTTAAAGCGATCAGATCTAAACATATAAGGCAGTATAGAAAGAGACGTCGGGAAGAATTGAATATTAAATGTAGAAAAAATAAGTAATAACTTAATTTTAGTTGACCCATCAACTAAAATTAGATATATTTAGTTGATAGGTCAACTAAAAAAAGGAGGGGAAAAATCATTAAAATTAACAAAGAATTCATCACGAAAACCTTAACGTTTATTGCCAACTCAATCTTTATCAATTTATTTGCTAAAATATTTGGGATGTCAAATACGATGGTTGCTGTTTCAATTGTTGTCATTGCGTTAACATTAGTGACCATTGACTTGAAAGAAAATATCATAAGAAAAACATTTTTAATCAGTATGGTTCTCGTTATATTGGGAATAGGGGCGAGCATAGCATCTGTCAACGTAATATTTGGATTTATTGTAAATGCCGTTATTATATTTGCGATTGTGCATCAAACCCTAGATACGTATAAAACACCGCTATATTTTCCCTTTATTTTGAGCTACATCTTCATGCTAATGTCATCACCTGCTAACTATGAGGCTATCCCATTTAGAGTGGTTTCAATCGTTGTCGGATCGATTTACGTGCTACTAGTTCAGCTCGTTCTAAATAAAGATCGATTTACTAAAACGATGGTCGGGACACGTCGTGCCATGATATATAATCTGACGCGACAAATAAGCAATTTACAAGCAGAAACCACAGATCACAAACTAACACTCGAGATGGACAATTTAGTCAATACATCAGTCAAAGCTATTTATGATAATCGGGAGAAGAATAAGTATCTAACTCAAAAAAACAAAGGATACTTGGAGTTGACATTATCACTTCAAGACATACATACCCTATTAATAAAGTTCAAAAGTAAGCAAGATTTATCTGAAGCAGATAAGGATGTCTTAATAAATCTTGCGGCAATCCTAACGAAGCTTGACGCTTATTTTAATCACCCAACCGAAACCAAAAGGCTTGATTTAGAGGTGCATAGATGCAAAGAAATAAGTAAAATAATAGACCAATTAACACATGCTTTGTGGTTAAGCGAACAGGATACAGATAAATTGAGTTGGAAAAAAGATTGGATTAGTAAGAATGCCTTTAAAAAAATAAATATCGATTCCTTAGCTTTTAAATTTGCTATAAAATTCTCCCTATCAGTTAGTCTCATGATCTTTTTAGTGACGATCTTTGAAGTGCCTTATGGGCGATGGATTATTTTCCCGATGCTTGGAATTATTCAGCCGTATTACGATTTTGCATCGATGAAAGCCCGCAATAGAATCATCGGAACGTTACTTGGAATTGTGTTATTCACAGTTATTTTTGCAATAGTTGAGGATAATACCATCAGAATGAATATCACGATACTTGCCGCCTATTTTGGGCTGTTTATGACACAATATCAATATTCTACGTCAATGGTTGCTATTTCTGCTTTAGGGGCGAGTGCTATGAGTGGGGGTGGAATTGAAATCTTATTCTATCGACTTGGATTTACATTAGTGGGTTGCGCCATTGCAATGCTTATTAATAAGTATGTGTTGCAGTGTAGAGAAGAAGATGCAATCAATGAATTAGCAAGGGACTACAACGATCATCTAAATGAACTAAAACGAATAAAGCAAAAACAAAAATATGAGACCAAAAGATATAATTTAGTATTGAATATGAAACTAATGGAGTATAAGATTAACTTACACAATGAAACGAAGAGGTATAGTTAATGAGAGAATATAAAACAGAATCAATTAGTCGCTACATCAATCAATTATATCGAGAAGGTGTTAGTTTTTTAGGTAAAGAGTATAAAGAATTTAATATTGGAGCTGGTCAGTATCAATTTTTAGTTTATTTATATTTAAAAGATGGCATCACGCATGATGAATTGACGGATAAAATTGGTGTGGATAAGGCAGCAACGACTCGAGCGATTGTAAAGCTTGAAGCGGGTGGCTATATAAAAAAGGTTCAAGATGAAAAAGACAAGCGAAAATATTATATCTTTTTAACGGAATATGCAAAAGAAAATAGAGATATTATCGTGAATACATCTAGAAAATGGGAACAGGAATTAACAGATGAATTAACCAAAGAAGAATTAGAGCAATTTTATTATCTTTTCAGAAAAATAACAAAGAATAAAATGAACAGTGACTTCACTGAAGAAACGATATAATAAGGAGGAATAGGTAATGGAAAAGAAATATTTTGAAGGTCGATTTGAAGATAAAGTGATGATTATTACAGGTGCTGCACGAGGAATTGGGAGAGCAACAGCTCTAAGAGCGGCAAAAGAAGGGGCTAAAGTTGTTTTAGTGGATAGATTAAAACAAGAGGGTGAAGAGACCTTAATGATGATTCAAGATAATGGTGGCGAAGCTATTTTCCTAAATCTAGATTTATCCATAGAAGATGCAGGAGAAAAAATGGTTCAAGAGACAATTTCTACTTATGGTAAATTAGATATTGCCATTAATAATGCAGGGGTTATGGGAAGTCCAAGCCCTTTACATGAATTACCTCAAGAAAACATGGAATATACGATGGCAAATAACTT
>JBOFCV010000430.1:0-2925 GCA_051646305.1 Turicibacter sp. | reverse complement strand
GAAGAAGACCACAAGGTCATCCAATCAATAATCCAAGAAATCTGGGAGGATGACAGTTGGCTGCCGAGTTGATTTGGTGTGCATGAAAGATGGCTGTTTAGCGCATGGATCTGCATGACTCATTAAGGATCAAATTTCGTGCTCAGCGCCAGTCTTGGCGCTGGATAGCGAGAGTCATGCAGATGCATGAAAAGCCATAGATCAAGCGCGCGGGCGTGGCGGGGCTACGATTGCGCGCTGTTGCTCGAATTTGTGCACTTATCCAAGATATTATACAAATCAAACACAGCGTCTTGAGTTTTTTTGAGGTCATGAGATATCCTGTAGGCCGAGATATTTTTCGCAGTTCAAATAATAGTCAAAACGAACGCTAGTTATGAGCCAAACAGGGAACACATAATGACAGGTAATGCTTCAATAAAACTCAGTGAAATGGAAATGAAATCAGTTTCAACTCTGGTTTCTCGGTTTCCATGGAATGTGGCAAGGCCTATCATTTCAGCATTAGGTTTTCAGGGAGGAAAAGGGAAAGAAGCTACACAAGAAAAAATAGTTGAAGAGCTAGTTAAACTAAAAGAAATCAATAAAGCAAAGTTTGATGCTAGTGTTAGTAAAATTAATGACTTGATTCTTGGTCAGATTATATATGGTGATAAAGCATTATTTAGTTTTTCTGTAGATGCTGCGATAATAAGCAAAACGCTTGATTCAATTTTAAACAAATGGGCTGCAACTACAAAACCAGCTGTAATATCGCAAATTATTATGACAGATAAAGAAGTCGATGCAGCCAAAAAAAACAATCTAGCCTTGTCTTATTGTGCAGATGATTCTAACCAGTGCTTAGTTATATTTAGTTCAGTTAGAGAGCAAAAAATAAGAGAGAAGATATTGCCTAGTTCTGTACCAGGCTATGGTGATTATGATGAAATTGTTGCCACTAAAAAACAAAAACGTCAGTGTTTTGATGTTTGTATTTTTGATAAATCTAATGCAAGAATTCATCTGCTAGTAGATGCTATCAACGGCGTTGTTAGTGAAAATGTTCTCTTTGCAAAAAGCTCCGTCATTAGAGAGCTTTATGATTTTCACGGAAATCAGTTTAGTGTAAAAGAAAAAGACTTTTTTAATCTGATAGAGCCTATTTTTGAACAGAATAAGCCTCCGTTTACGACAGCGAGTTATAAAGTGTTTGACCTTTCGTTTGTAACACCTGAAGGAACGACACATAAAGAGAAGAAAAGCGATCCCTCGATGGATTTAAGAGATGATATTTTTAATAAGGAAGGGATTAAAGCTGTAGGTAACATAGGTTTATATCGTATTGGTATTAGAGTTGAACGTGAAGATGCAAGTTTGAATCTTGATGACAATGTTGAGTTGGTTATCCCTGGGAGTTTACGTCGTTATAATGCCGGAAGCAGTGGTGATGCCGTAAACTATGCTATACTTAGCAAATGCATATCTCGTAAAGATTTTGAAGATCTGACAAAATTGATACTATAGTTGGATATGGTGATGAAGGACGTTAACGTGACTACTATCATACTCGATATTTGTTCAGAGCATCCATCTGCAGGTGCTCTGGCTTGCCTGATTTATGATGAGGTTAGTAAGTTAGCGTGCCAAACTCCAAATATATTTATTTATTACCGACAGTTAATTGATATTGCAAAGTCAGCTAATAGTGAAAACCATGTAGACCTAAATCTGACTGATTTGGGTCTAGCAATACAGGTTCTTTGCAATCCAAAAGTTAATTTTTTGTCGCTGAATTATCAATTTATTGATGATTTCCATGCGCCAATTAATATTAGCATTTCTGATGTGATGGAAGCTGAAGATAGCGGGGTTTTAGAGCATCCTCTAACTGGCGAGTTAGTTAATGACTATAAGCGGTATGTTTTCCCATATTTCACACTAAATGATAAATTTATCAGGGAGTGTGAATGATGCCGATGAGTTTGGCTGATCTTGAAATGCATCAGCAATTGTCACGTATTCATCATAATATTGCTCGAGCTCAACTCGCTTTAAAGTCTTACGATAACTTCTGTGAGTATGTTAGAGCGGAGATTGACTATGCTGTTGCTTCATTGCAAAAAAATGCAAACAAAATAACATTTGCACTGTCAGAAGATCAGTTGACGTTATATTTGCTGAATCCAATACAGGCTCGTGGTGATTTAACTGGATTGGATGCGAGCCACGAAACTAATAGTCGAGGGCATTGTGATATCTCCATTCGTTTTGGGAGCTATGTGTGGCATGGAGAAGCAAAAAAACACTCTTCTTATAGTTATATTTTCAAAGGCTATGCCCAATTAACTGAACGTTATAGCACCGGGGCTGCTAATGATTCATCTGGTGCTGTTATAATTTATACACAGAATAAATCCTGTACAGGTATGATGCGTAAGTGGCGTGAGTTTTTATGTAAGAATGCGCCTAGAATACATTACAACAACGCCAACGTTTCAGTTTCGCCGTGTACTAAAAACCCATTGGTCTTCTATAGCGTCCATACTCATACTGTTAGTGGGTTAGCTTATAGGGTTATGCATTATCCTGTAATGTTACATCACCAACCAGTTGATCAAGATTTATAATAGGGTGATTGTAAATCACCCTATGCTGTTTATATTTTAGATTCGAGGTCGTAGCAATTAAATCGAATCACCTCTTCACCGACCCATGAGTTTAGTTCTAGCATTTGGCGTTGTAATGGCATCAATTCGTTACGGACAAATACTTTGCTAGCCTTTTCCACATCACCAAATCCTCCGGTGTTATTAGGAATGATGCCCATCATCTGAGGTGGCACTCGATGTGCGGCCAGCATGTCATCACGGCTGACGTTCTTGATGTTCAGGAACTCATCTTTGGCCGCCACTTCGCTGAGTGGGATTATCTGAATCCCGTCTT
>JBOFCV010000397.1:0-13218 GCA_051646305.1 Turicibacter sp. | reverse complement strand
AGTTTGTTATGAAGTTAAAAATGGAGCTGCGCCAGCAAGTTTAAATGTTGTTCCTTTATTTACAGCACGTCATGCAGGTGCTACGAGTGAACGAAGTGAATTAAAATTTGATATGACTTTAGAAGGACAGATTTTAACATTAATTCCTGAAGTAAAAAAAGACTTAACAATTTCATTCCTTGCATCGGAAGGGACATATATTCACCGAAGTGCGCGTCCAACAAGTATGGCTACGCCAAATTATATCATCGAAGAAAATCATTATTATGAGTTCGATAACCGTAATGGATCACGTGGGTTAGATAATCACTTTACACCATATGATGTTGTTGTAGAGCTTGAGCCGTTTGAAACGAAAACATTCTATTTAAAATGTACAGTTGAAACATTAGACGAAAAAGATGGGTTTACGATTGTGAATGAATACCGTCAACGTGCAAACGATTTAATGAAACAATCAGGACTAGAAAATAACTTTGCTCTTAATTTAGTAAAAGGAGCAGATCATTTTATTGTGGATCGTAATAGTACGGAATTAAAAACTATTCTAGCAGGATTCCCTTGGTTTATGGACTGGGGACGTGACACGATGATTGCATTTGAGGGGCTAACTCTTTGTACGAAACGTTTTGATGAAGCGCGTGAAATTTTAGAGTCATTTGTTAGATACATTAAAAATGGATTACTTCCAAATGTGTTCCCAGATATTGATAGTGAACCAGGGTATAACACAGTAGATGCATCTGTTTGGTATATCCAAGCTGTTTATGCATACTTACAATATACAGGTCAAGAAGAAGACTATGATTTTGTTAAAGTAAAACTTTTCGATAAAATGGAAGAAATTATGGAAGCTTACAAATTAGGAACAGATTTCTCAATTAAAATGGATACTGATGGATTAATTCAAGCAGGAAGTGATTTAGACCAAATTACATGGATGGATGTTCGTGTAGGGGATTATGTAGTGACACCTCGTCATGGTAAACCAGTTGAAATTAATGCTTTATGGTACAATGCGTTATGCATTATGGCAGAGCTTTCTGAAAAATTCGGACGTGATCATTTAGCATATCTTGATTTAGCAGAAAAAGTAAAAGTGTCATTCAATGAAAGATTTTGGAATGATGAGCAACAATGTTTATTTGATGTCGTAGATGATAATGACGGGAAAGTTCGTCCTAATCAAATATGGGCTGTGTCTTTACCATTTACGATGTTAAGTGCAGAAAAAGAAAAACAAGTTGTAAATAAAGTGTATAAAGATTTATATGCAACGTATGGATTACGTTCACTATCATTTAACGATCCTGAATACAAAGCACAATATATTGGTAAATTATTTGATCGTGACTGTGCCTATCACATGGGAACAACTTGGGGATTCCCAATTGGAGCCTTTATCACAGCATTTTGTAAGGTAAATGAATACTCACAAGAAGCTGTTTTAGTTGCAAAAGAAATGTGTGAAGTATTTGAAGATCATATGCAAGATGGATGTATTAATGGAATTGCGGAAATATTTGATGGATCGAATACCTCAACAAGTCGTGGATGTTTCACCCAAGCATGGAGTGTCGGAGAAGTTTTACGTGCTTACACACAAGATGTTTTGCCACATTTGAAATAAGTTGTTTTATATAATAGAATTTTAATCACCGAAATGAATGCCTGTAAGCATTCATTTCGGTGATTTTTTTGTCTTAACATATCAGTTGATCACATTATTTTTTCAAATAGACTTATCTGGTTAGCAATGACATTAATGGAAAGACTAAATATATATTAGATAAATAGGGAGGTGATGTGATGTTGACTGAAAAATATAATAATAAAATGGCAATGGATAAACTTAAATATGAAATGGCAGATGAGCTTGGACTTCCTCATAAACAAGCAGGTGCTATGAATGGACCCCATGCGGATGCCTACTTAGCTGGATCTATTGGTGGAATGATGACTAAAGAATTAGTAGCTAGAGGTGAACAACTACTAATGGCGCAAAAAAATAGTCAAGATTAATAGAGAGTTATTTACAAATTTTTCTAAATGGTGTACAATTTAAAGCGTTACCATATATGATTAGATGAAAAGGTAGATCAGTAATTGTTCTACCTTTTTATTATGATTTAGGTATACACCTTTTTAGTTCTGGTGAACTTCATTGTGTATGGCTGGTTATTAGTTCAAAATAGGGGGAATAAACATGAATCAAAATATAAAATCAACAGTAACAGCGAGCTTTTTCATTGCCTTGGGACTCATAGTTCCACAAGTATTTCACATGATTGGGATGGGAGGACCTGTTTTTTTACCGATGCACTTACCTGTTTTACTTTGTGGTTTTTTATTAGGTCCTAAATATGGTGTTATTGTGGGGCTAACGACCCCCATTGTGAGCTCTTTGCTAACAGGAATGCCTGTTATGTATCCAGTAGGGATTACGATGGTATTTGAGTTAGGCACTTATGGATTAATTGCGGGGTATCTATATCAAGTTAAAAATAAAGGGATATTCTTTTCACTCATTTTAAGTATGTTGATTGGACGTCTAGTGAGTGGGATAATGAGTTTTATGTTACTAACGATAAATGGAAGTGGTTTTGTGTTAAGTGGCTTTTTCACAGCCTCTTTTGTGACATCTATCTGGGGAATTACTTTGCAATTACTATTAATTCCCACGCTGATTAAAGCCTTAAATCATGGCGGTTTTAAATCATCTGCATTTGAATTAAATAAATAATATAAATGCACCGTGTTATGTTTATCAAAAAATTGACCATCGATCTAAGATTGTGGTCAATTTTTTGATAGGGAGAAGATTAATTAACGCATAAGCGAAAAAATTGAATCGCAATGACTTATTGGTATGAATTTATTTAAATACAAGTAAAAATATCATGGATTCTTGTATCTGACTTTTGTTCGCGAATAAACAAAATACTAGAGTGAAAACTAGTGAAAAAGTATCTGGATAAATTGAAAAATACTTGACGCGTGGGTTAAGAAAAAACATAGGTAAAACAGATCAAACTATTAAAATTTGAAATGATGGAAGAGATTTTTTGATGACTTTATACGGTATTAACTCAGGATTTGATATGCGATTAAGAAAGGGGCGTTGAATCTTAACAAAAAATGAGAGGCAACGGAGCCTCTCATTCAAAGAAAATTACTTGTATTGTACGGATTGTCCAAGGTTATAAGTATGGCCATCAATCTCTATATAAATAGAGTACGTACCTGATAATCCTTCATCGTTAATATACTTAACAACTGATAAAGTATCTTTAGGTAAATCACTGTTTGCATTAAATAAATCGATACACATAGCAGCGTAGGCATGGCTTGACACTCGGATATCATACACTTTTTTATTAAATGGCTTTGAAAGAATCAGTTTGACTTTTTGTCCCTCTGTAAATTCACCAGAGAAAATAAGGCGATCGGATTCTTTTGATAATTGAATATTATAAATTGGATCTATTTCATTTGAACTCAAAATCAGTGGTGAGGTTTTATAAAACAGAGAAGACGTCTCTCCAAGTGTCCCTAATCTTTTGCCTGGTGTTGTATCATATGTGATAACGTTTGGATAAAGGGGCATCTTTTCAGAACGATAGTAGTGTGCGGGTAAATGCAACTCGAATATAGGTTCATTATTTAATAGTTCTACTGTTATCGATGACATATCTGCACCTGGGGTGAAAAAGGCAGGAACATTGGAAGGAATGCCATTTATTTTGCTAATACCGCCTGAATGTACTAAGTATTGATTGGGATTTATAAAATCTACATCGGAGATATAAGGAGAGTAAAAATCTGCCCCACGGTTTTTACCATATTCAAATTGTTGAGAAATTGTCATCGACTGTGTATCAATGGAATAAATAACACCACGAGAATAATTATCTTGTGCAGCTATGTAGTCAACAGGTGATTTAGAACGATTGTTACCGTTGTCAAAAATAAAAATGTCACCATTTGGTAAAACTTCAGCTGCATGTTGAGACCATTGCCATTCAAATAAAGGATCGTTAGGGGTGAAAAAGAACGGTTGTAATTCATCCGGCCAACCTGTAGAGTCTCCAATGATCCAATTTAATACGTTTGTTTTGTAGTCAATACTAATGACAGCATCTTGATGACGACCAGATAAAATAAGAGAGTCTGTTGTTGAATCGTACCAGACAGAATTATTGTGGAACCAGTCTGTTTCAGTCCAATTTTCACTTTTCGAAACGTCTGAAGGTATTATTTTGGATAAATCCCATTCTTTAACAACAACACCGGTTGAACGGTCAATTTCAACAAGATAATCTTCAACAATTTGTGTGTTAGGATTATTGGCTGCTGCTATAAAGTTGCCATTAGTCATTTCATAAACATCATGATGATAGCCACCAGGAATATTGTACTCAGTATATATTTTTCCTAGTAAATCCATTTCTGCTAACCCAGACATGTAGTAGGGAGGGGCAACGGTACGATTAGAACTGAGTAATAAATTCCCATTATTTAATCGTTTAACATCCCAAACATTACTACTTGTTAAGTACCAACGTACCTCGCCATTCATATCATAAGCTGCAGTATAACCTGTAGAAGACGGGGTGAAAAAATACAAATCATCATTTAACTTTTCTTTTTGTGCCATGACATACGTGGGGAGAGTGAAGTCATTTGGAAGAGGGGCTGTTTGTATTTTTATCTCTGTTTTTGAACCATCATCTAACATTAATTCAATAATATTTTCTTCATTTGGATAAAGTCCATAAATGGGGAGAAGGTGCGTCGTGGTGTTTGGAAATTCATGTCTTATCGTTGTTTGCTCATCATGACCTCTTACAGATACTTTAACACTTGTTTCAACGGGGGTCTGGAAAATAACAAGGGCAGTTAACGGTGAATTTTCATAAGGATTTAGAATCACCTTAGGGTTTTCAAAAATATAATTTTCATTTTTTATTTCCTCGCTAAGTTCGAGATCAATCTTATTTTGTAAACTTAATAATTCATTTGCAGGTTGAACAGGAGTTGACTGGTTCAATAGGATAATAGTAAGAATAAGTAAAAATGAGATAATTAAGAATGAGTAAGTCATTATTTTTTTCATTAGCTTCTCCTTTAAATAATATTGTGTGATTCGAATTGTCAATTTCGGTAAAGTTATAATCTTCATACCATAATTTTTAATTGAGAAATAATGCAGAAGGAATAAAAATAAATTATTTTACGTACTTTTGCAGGTAACTCTTATTATTCTAAAAATTAGAAATAAAGTCAAATATTATTATTACTATTCTTTTAAATAAACGACTTAGACAGTTAAGCGAGTAGAAATTTGTGTGAAATAAAAAAGGGGTGTATCAATTAAAATCTGATACAGCCCCTATAATCTTATTTAATAATAGTGATGTATTTTGTATCATCAACTGTGACATGTTTATGTTTTCTAAAGTAGTCAATGATAAGCTCTGTCATTTCAACTTGAACTTCTTTTACAATAGGACAGTCTAAATAGAAGTCATATCCACCAACACCACTAGAACGGTAGTTGTTCATTGCGAGTGTAAATGTATCAGTATCTTTAACTTCAACGCCTTTGACAGAAATAGACGTCACTCGTTGTCCAACCGGAAGAGTCAAATTAAAGGTATAGTGGACATTAGCGAAGAAATCATAATTGTAATGTGCAACTTTAGGTTGAAGGAAACGACGTGAAACCTTAATCTCATCATTGCCACAGTCAAAGTAAGAAGCACAAACTTCTAAGGCTTGTTTTAAAGCTTGACCACTGATTTCACGAATGACAAGTGTGTTTGGGTACACATAAGTTGACACAATATCACGGACAGTCACACTTGTATTAAACCCTTTTACAGAGTTTGCAAATGAGGTGCATGCAATATCGCAGTCACATACTTCAAGTTGAACCTGATTAATAAAATTTGCAAGCAAAGTCCCGTTTAACGCCATATCTATACGATCGGATGGTTGTAATTGGACATTCAAGAATCCAACTGGTTGGTCTAACCACTCTTGAACACTTGTTTCAAGTGGAAGTAATGCTGCATACAGGTCAGGTTGGGGATTTAATGGAGGAACATTTAATGAAGAGTAAATCGATAGTATTCCTTCATTTTCTACATTAATTGTTATTTCAGCAAATTTTTCACCGTTGGGTGGCGTTTGAACAATATGAGTCCCATAAATTAGTTGGTCCTTAATTTCGACATGTTGATGACCTGTCAATAACACGTCAAAGTTTAATTCCTCACATATTTGGAATGCGATATTTTCAGATGAATCACTTAATTTTTCATAAGAGTCTAAATCATTTTCGAAGCCACCGTGATAAATTCCAACCAAAATATCAACTTGTGGTCTTAATTCATAATGAGCCTGTTTGATACTAGCCAAGGTATTTTTGACATCGAAATTTGTTAAGTTGTGTGCTTTTTCCCAAACTGGAATAAAATCAGTTGTGAAACCAATAATTCCAACGGTTAACCCATTTTCCATCTGTTTAATATCAGATGTGATAATGTTCATTTGATTTGTTTTGTCCGTCACATTTGCACAAAGACATTTCGCATTAACATGGTCTAGATATTTTTTTAAATAGTCATAACCATAATTAAACTCATGATTTCCAAGGGTAATATAATCATAGCCACCGGTATTCATAATGTTAGCAATGGGGTGGATATTGAATTTTTCAGCACTTAAGTAGGTCGTGAAGGGAGATCCTTGAATCGTATCGCCTCCATCAATAACTAAGGTATTACCATCTTTTTTGAATGCATTAATGATATTTAGCATTCCCATTTGTTTTTGTGTACTATCACGATAATCTGTAGGATAGACATAGCCGTGAAGGTCTGATGTAAAGTAAATTTTCAAGTTTTTCATATTAACACCTCTCAAATATTATACCATAATTCCATTAATCACTGAAAATCAAATAACTAAAAATGAGTCTTAATAAATTGTATAAGAGAAAAATGGTACATCAACCAATAAGGATCTAATAAAGCGTTTTCTTACTCAATTAGTATTCAACGACCTGAACGCTTTGATGTGTAGGGGTTTGAATAAAATAAAAATTTTTTAAAAAATATAAAATCTTTTAGTTATTTTTGATAAAATAGAGAAGGAAGAGTATATTTAATCCATAAAATCTGAGTGTTCACCGTATATAATGAGCTTACAGACTTTTTCATGGAATAAAGATTTTCGCAAAAAGCTAGGGTAATATGAAAAGTTGTAACATGACGACGTCATGAGTTTGAAAATTCAAGTACCTCGGTATGTCTTTAAAATAAATAAAAATAGGTTAAATTTGCTCAAAACCCTCATCATGATTGACATTTTTCATTTCAAGGCAAAATAATTAAACACCGATTTTTATATGGAGTGATTAGCTTATTTGATAGCGTGGCATCATCATAGTAGGCAAGGAAATGGGTTCAGATTAATTCTGTACCAAGAAAATGATGAAGTGACATTCATTTTGAGCAAAGAATAGGAGGAATTAAATTGAGTAATCAAGTTTTATGTTGTCCCGTTTGTCAATCGACATTCCAAAAAGTTGAAAAACAATATTTATGTGAAAATAGACACAGTTTTGATTGTGCAAAAGAAGGGTATGTTAATTTATTATTAGCACATCAAAAAAGTAGTAAAGATCCTGGCGATTCAAAAGAAATGATGGTGGCGCGTCAACGATTTTTAACACGTGGATATTACGAAAAATTGAGTGATGAAATTATATCAATGATTAATAAATATGTGTATCTACCGGATCAAGATATACAAGTTTTAGATGCGGGAAGTGGTGAAGGTTATTACGTTGATCGACTTCAGCACCGTTTTAAAGATGACAACAACATTCATTTTACAGGTCTTGATATATCTAAAGAGGGGGTTCGTCTAGGAGCAAAACGCAATAAGCACATTCAATTTGCTGTATCAAGTGTTTTCGAAATGCCAATTGCTAGTCAAAGTTTAGATGGTCTTTTTAGTGTGTTTGCCCCATTGGCAGAAAAAGAATTTGTACGCGTCTTAAAAGAAAATGGTAAGTTAATTGTTGTATCTCCCGGTGCGCATCATTTATTTGGCTTAAAGGAAAAATTATATGAGAGTCCTTATTTAAATGAAGAGGACAAAATTAATTTTGAACAGTTTAAGTTGATCGAAAAAACAAGAGTCCGTTATGAGATTGAAATTGATAATAAAGAAGACTTACACGCCTTGATGTTGATGACGCCATATTATTGGAAAACAAGTGCAAAACAGTTACAAGACTTACTTGAGACTGTGCATCACTTAAAGACAAGTATTGAATTTATCGTGGCTTGTTATCAAAAATCTAATGAATAACAGGGAATAAGATAAGACCAGATTGAGATAATATTAAATAGGTAGTCGATAAGGAGTGATAGAAGATGGATAACGTGAAAATTAGTAATAGATCAGATTTTATTGGAGATACAGAATATGAAGTATCAGAACTCTTGACTATGCTTGATGACATAGAAGGAATGGATGAGGCATTATATCAAAAATTAATCAAGCGTCTTTCGCAACTAACTAAGCAGTCAAAACTGATGCATAAAAGCTCAAAACAGCATCTTAAAAGTGCTAAAAAATTAAGTTTAGCGAATAAAAAGTACTATTATAAATTATCAAAACAATTAATCAAACTGATAAAAGATGAGCATATATCAGATGAGTTGAAAAATGAATTTACTCAAATGTTAAGAGAAATTAATACTTTTGTAGATCAGGCAGATCAACGAGATAAAGAATTTTTATCAACGCAACATAAAAAAGCAATCAGTTATGGTGGACTTCTAGTCGTAACTCTTGCCGCTATATATGGTGTTAAGACATCAAAGAAATAATAGAATGGGCATTTAGTTGTTTCTTCCGTTAGTGAAGTGGAGTGTTTACATAAAAAGTGTGTGAAAAAGAAAAAAACATGAGCGTATGTCATTTGACGACTCATGTTTTTTTATCTTGATGAATACAATATAGTAGAACATTTTTATTGACGGGAGAGGAGAATGATGGGGAATCCTGTTCAAAACCAGCGCTACTTTTTTTTTCAGATCCACTGTGGAATTAATATGGGATGTTTAGTTATCGCCTTGATCAGTATTTTAGCACTTAGATTTTCCATGGGATTAATAGAATTTATTGCTTTAATTTCTTCAATCGTTGGAATCTGCTCATACTTTATGAATGAATATATGGGAAGACGACGGAAAATCGTTAGGGGATATTATCTGGTGTGTAACTTAGCAAGTGTCATATCAATTATCTTTATTGCGCAATTATTATTTAGATTTGTTGTTATAAGTTCAATTTACCGGTTCATATATTTTGGAATGAGTATCATACCGGTTGCATTCATCATGTATTTCATTTTCTATGGTGAAATGAGGATTATTTCATTCTTGATGAATCCACTCTATTTAATTGGTGGAGGCATACTCGGATTAATTTTAGCAGGATTCATATTTAATTTAATCATTGTTAATTTATTTGGAGCGACATTTTTAATCTTTATCAGTTACATCTTTACAATATTAAGCCTGTTTCTAGGCCTTTTAGTCGCACTAGACATTCGTCTTTTACTCTATAAAGGAAGGTAAGTTTAGAGGCAGGTAGTAAATTTTGCTCTTTATCCATATCAATTCGACCAATTAGAAAGTGAGGTGAGCTATTTTCAAATGCAATCCTACTCTAAATAGGTAGTAGGCTATTATTAAGGAGAATAGGGGAATAATCAATTAAAATGGGCTTAAATGGGGAAAAATTAGTAGCTAAAGTGACTTAGTAATAGGTTTTTGAAAATGGAATAATGTGATTATATTAATTCAATTACTGATAATGATTCTACTAGTGTTTATTAGTCGAACATCGGGCTTATCTATCGTTATTGCAAAAAGAACAAGTCAATATTTTACCTTTAAATGTCAAATAAGTTATGATCTGTTTTATGCAACAGTCTACATTTTAATCACTTTGCTCATGGCCTGGATGTGGCGATATATCTTTTTTTTCACCCTAGCATTTGCTGTAATAAATGGTATGTTTTTAGGAGTATCAATTAGTCTGTTTGGAATAAAACACGAAATCAATGAGTTAGGGGGAGTGGAATGAATCACCTTAAAGAAGGTCAGTTAGTCTATTTATCACATATGAACGAAGACCACTTAGGTTTTGTCTATAACGTCTATCAAGATGAGGAGTTTATGTATGACTTTGGAAAAATGTCTGAAAATGAAAAAAGTATCAAGGCAATAAAGAAATGGTTTGTGGACTGCTCTTTGGATGATGATATTGAATTATTAAGTATCATTGAAAAGAAAACGAATAAAATAGTAGGATATATTCAATTAGACGACGCGGGGATTAATTCTGAATGCGTCTGGTTAGTCATTGGTATTGGACCGCTATCAAATCAAAATCAAGGCTTTGGAAAAGAGGCGATGGCACTCGTTTTAGATTATATTTTCTTGACTAAAGATGTTGTGAATGTCAGATTAGCGGTTCTAAGTCATAATGATCGGGCGATTTTTATGTATGAAAAACTTGGGTTTGAAGTGGAGTTAACACTGCCCATCTCACGATTATTTGTTCAAGAGATATTTGATATTTTTCAGTTAAAGTTAAAACGGGAAACCTGGTTGAAACAAAGGGGATTGATTAGATAAATCACGTAAGAGAAAGCGATCATAAATTTCGCTTACGAAACGGGACTTAATTAAAGGCGAAAACCCAAATGACTTATGTTTAGTTGAAGATGAATGAGTGAGTGAGAAAAAAGGGAAGGGGGAATTATAGTGAGTAAGAATTATATTAAAAATGCATATTGGCAACGAGAGAATGGAAGTATGCCACTGTACTTTAGTTCGCTTGGGAAGATGCATTATGATCGGCGCGAAATTGATGGTGCGAGAGTTTGTAGTTTGTCATTAACAAAGCCAACATTTGAAAAATTGACCTATGAACCTAATGTTACAGTTTATCGTTATTCAACACTTAAGATGGGCCTGGTAATGAGGGGAAATGACGTGCAAAGTGTTAAATATGTGGTGCACTTTTATAGTGATGATGAAGCTTTGTTAATATCGTATAGTGAAGACATAGCCTCAGAGGTGACACCTAACTTTAAGAATATATGTGTCACATATAAAATTCCTCAGGAAGCAAGAACAGCAAGAATTGAATATCACCTGAATGGCATTACAACAGGAATGACACTGTTTAAACCATCTATCGTGTTAGACTAAACAAAATAATACATTAAAGAAAGAGGACACCTGAAAAATGGTGTCCTCTTTTAAATGGTTTATTTTGTTTGTTGGTCTTTAATCTTTGTCATAGTAAGTCCAGTTGCAGCTAATATCAGTGATATGATGGGTGTAATAATATTTAAAAATGCAAATGGTAAATAGGCAAGGGGGCTAATTCCAAGTGTTGCAAACATGTAAGAACCACATGTTGTCCATGGGATAAGCGGAGACGTAATGGTTGCACTATCTTCAAGAGCACGTGATAAATTGACTGCTGCGAGTCCACGTTTTTTATACTCATCTTTATACATACGCCCAGGCATAACAATGGCTAAGTATTGATCACCTGTTACGATGTTTGTAAAAATACAAGTTAAAAGAGTGGATAGAATCAGACCAAATGTTCCTTTTGCAAAACGTAGAATAGAATTAGCAATTGTTTGAAGCATTCCTGTTTTTTCTAGTACGCCTCCTAGGGATAAGGCACATAATATTAATGAAACGGTCCACATCATACTATCAAGACCACCACGTGTTAGTAATTCATCAACAGCGGTAATTCCTGTATTTGAAACATAACCATAATGCATAGAGGCCACCACTTCTTGTAAATTGGCTCCTTGAAGTGTCAGCGCAAAAATAGCACCTACCAATGTTCCAATTAATAATCCTGGTAGGGCGGGGGTTTTAAAAACAACCAGACCGATGACAATAATCGGTGCTAAAAGTAAGATAGGAGATAATGTATCAAAATTTTCCAATAACGTTTGTGTAATCAGGTTGATCTGTGAGATATCCATTGTTTTACCTGCATACTGTATTCCTAAAATTGCATAAAGTACGATGGAGATTATGTATGCTGGACCAGTTGTGTAAATCATATGTTTAATGTGGTCAAATAAATCAGCACCGGCCATTGCAGGTGCTAAATTAGTTGTATCTGAAAGAGGAGACATTTTATCTCCAAAGTATGCCCCAGAGATTATGGCACCTGCAATAACAGGCGCGGGAATGCCTAACGTTTGCCCAATCCCCAATAACGCAATCCCCACTGTTCCTGCTGTTGTCCATGAAGAACCCGTGGCAACAGAAACAATAGAACAAATTAAAAGTGTCGCAACTAAGAAGATTCCAGGCGAAAGAATTTTGAGACCCCAGAAAATCATCGCTGGGACAACGCCACCTAGAATCCAAGTTCCAATCAACGTTCCAACAACCATAAGGATTAAGATAGCCTGTAGAGCCATTCCAATCGTGTTTAGAATTCCTTCTTCTAGTTCTGACCAAGAGTAACCAAGTCGATAAACACCGATGATTGCCGCAACAACTGTCCCAGCAATCAAGGGGATATGTGGCGATGCATCAAGGGATGTAATAGCTGTTAATAATGCAAAAATAAGAAATACAATGGGAATAAATGCTTCAAGAAACGTCGCTTGACGTTTTTTCTTTTGTTTCATCTTATAAACTCCTATCTAAGTTGATCTCACAAGTAGTCATGAAAGGTGTTCATAAACTAGAGACACACTTTTGTTACGTATTATTGTCTAATAAATATAGTATGGTAGAAATGAAGCTTCGACATGTATGATTTTTTTCTACTATACAAATCCGAAGGATAATATATCACTTTCTAATCCTCCATGTAAATATCTATTACAAATTATTAGACACGTAATATTTGGAAATTATATGTGTAAAATAGATATAATAGGATAAAAACAAATAATAATTGGTAAAATTTAAAAGTTTTTCGGCAGATATCTTGTATTAAATCTAATTATATGATAAACTAACTATGTACTTAATAAACGTTTTAGTAGTTATTCACAAGTTCGTTTCGATTATATTGTTTCAAAGTTATATAATGAGGGTAATGGTGTGGGTGTAGTAAAAGTGTATTAAGTAA
>JBOFCV010000301.1:0-7220 GCA_051646305.1 Turicibacter sp. | reverse complement strand
GGAAGTATGATGACGCTATTAGAAGTCAATAATTTGAAAAAAGTATATACGACACGATTTGGTGGAAATCAGGTTCAAGCTCTTAGTAATGTTACTTTTTCAGTAGAAAAGGGCGAGTACGTTGCGATTATGGGGGAGTCAGGTTCTGGTAAAACAACGTTGCTTAATATTTTAGCTTCACTAGATAAGCCAAGTAGTGGAGAGGTTTTGTTGAATGGGAAAAATATTGTGGCGATTAAGGAACGTGAAATGGCAGCTTTTCGCCGTGATCATTTAGGATTTGTTTTTCAAGATTTTAATTTATTAGACACTTTTTCGTTAAAGGATAATATCTTTTTACCGCTTGTTTTAGCTGGGAAATCTTATGAGGAAATGGAAATACGACTAAAGCCGATTGCAAAAAAACTTGGAATTGAACAGATTTTATCAAATTATCCATATGAAGTATCAGGGGGACAAAAGCAAAGAGCAGCGGTAGCTCGAGCACTTATTACGCATCCTGAAATTATTTTAGCTGATGAGCCAACAGGGGCGCTTGATTCTAAAGCCACGGATCATTTATTAAAACAGTTTTCTGAAATTAATGAATCGGGACAAACGATTGTGATGGTAACGCACAGTACAAAGGCTGCCGCTCATGCCAGTCGCGTTCTGTTTATTAAAGATGGAGAAGTGTTTCATCAACTCTATAAAGGCTCGATGTCAAATGAGGAGATGTTTGAAAAAATTTCGAATACACTAACGGTCATTACGACTGGAGGTAAAGGAAATGAATAAGCTATTTTATCCAAAGTTAGCACTTACCAATATTAAAAAGAATAGTCAGACGTATATTCCGTATATGATAACGTGTATCTGCACCATGATGATGTTTTATATTATGCACGCCATTTCAATCAATAAAGGGTTGTATGGAGTGAACGGATCAGAAAGTTTAATTATTATCTTAGATCTTGGAATGATTGTAATTGGTATTTTTTCAGCTATCTTTTTGTTTTATACCAATAGTTTTCTTATCAAACGCCGAAAGAAAGAACTTGGGTTGTACAATGTACTAGGCATGGAAAAGAAACATATTGCCAAGATTTTATTTTATGAGAATGTATTTACATCATGTATCAGTTTAGCGATTGGTCTATCGGGTGGGATTGTTTTAAATAAATTCATGTTTATGTTATTACTTAAATTACTTGCCTTCGACGTTCCATATGGCTTTGAAATCCCACTTTCTTCACTTGGAATCACAGCCAGTTTATTTATTCTTATCTTTTTTGTGACGTTACTGACTAATCTCGTTCAAATTAAAATGGCAAATCCGATGGCGTTGTTAAAAGGTGGACAACAAGGTGAAAAAGAACCAAAAACAAGATGGATAAAAGCGATCACTGGGGTGATTTCCCTTAGCTTAGGATATGGGATTGCTTTGTCGGTTGAAACGCCACTCGAAGCCATAAATTTATTTTTTGTTGCGGTCATTCTTGTGATGATTGGAACGTATGAACTGTTTACAGCAGGTAGTATCGCCCTATTAAAGTTGTTAAGAAAAAACAAGAAATTTTATTATAAAAGTAAAAACTTTATTTCAGTTTCAGGGATGATGTACCGCATGAAACAAAATGCAGTGGGGCTTGCAAATATATGTATTTTAAGCACAGCGGTTCTGGTTATGCTATCCACAACGTTCTCGTTATATGTTGGAATGGAAGATGCTCTGAGATATCGATTCCCACGAGATATTAGTATCGGTGGCGGGGATTTATCTGAGGATGATGTAAATCTTTTAAATGAATTAGTGGATAGACAATTAGAAGATCAAGGGATTATCCCAACTAATAAAGTGAATTATTATAATAAAGCAGATGCTTATTCAAGAGCAGATGAAAGTTTTATTCTTGGGAACAATAATGCGTACAGTACAGATTTTAGTATTTTAGGCTTCGTGTCACTGGCAGATTATAACCGACTTGAAGGTAAACATGTGACGCTTGCACAAGATGAAGTTTTAATTTTCTCAAGTGGTAAGAATTATGGGAAAGATAAAATTACAATCGAGGGACAACCCTTCAATGTTAAAGAAGAATTAGAAACGCTTGTTTTTAAAAATAAAAATGAAATGGATATGATTGATACTTATATTTTGATTGTTAATGATATTGATAGGTTTGGAGAAGAGAGTACGAGTTATCAACTTGACTTTGATGTGGAATCCAGTGATGAAGAAGAAGTGATAGTACTGAGCCAACTGTTATATCAAAAATTTAGAGAAAATAACTTAGATGTTTCACTAGAATGTATGGCAGCAAATAGAGAAGATTTCTTATCATTATACGGTGGCTTATTTTTCCTCGGACTATTTTTGGGGACGCTATTCCTAATGGCAACTGTCTTAATTATTTATTACAAACAAGTATCGGAAGGCTATGATGATAAAGAGCGATTTAACATTATGCAAAAAGTAGGAATGAGTAAAACTGAGATTAAGAAAACAATTAGAACGCAAGTCTTAATGGTCTTCTTCTTACCCCTTGTCTTTACCATTATTCATATCGCCTTTGCCTTCCCAATTATTACGAAGCTATTAGCTATGCTAAACTTAATAAATACACCATTATTTTTATTTGCGACGATTATTACCGTTTTAATTTTCACCGTGATTTACGGGGTTGTGTTTTTGTTGACAGCCAGAACTTATTATAAAATTGTTGAGTAATTATAAGGAATTAATGGATTCTTACTGAGGGGTTCTATTTAAAATGATAGGGGTAAAAAATATTTTTGATACTGTTACTAAATCTATCCCCCATATTTTCACTTGAAGCGGTGTGGTGAAGGTAAGTTGAAATACTTAACATTGGATAAATGTCACGTAGCTGTATTTAGGTGTAACGACTATCCAGTTTTTCAAACTTTACCGAAAACAAACTGCGGCATCATATAAAAATTTAGAATAAACCTTATTCAAACTAGCCAACTACATGGGATGAAATCTCAATGAGTTGGCTAGTTTTTTTATGTAAGAGTAACCGTTTTATACCTTCTTTATAATCTCAGATAAATCCAATTGACATATCCTATTTAACGTGATACTCTAAGTTATATAGTATTGAAAACTAGATTTATTAGAGATTGGAACTCTAAAAATGGGAGGAAATAAAATGATTAGAATAGTATCGGATTCATCTACACTTTATTCAATAGAGGAAGCTAATAAAAATAATATAGATATCGCACCGTTAACGGTAACGATTAATAATAAAAGTTATAAAGAATTAGAAGAGATTCAGACGGAAGAATTTATCGACATCATTAATCAAGGTCATCTTCCGATTTCATCACAGCCAGCGATTGGAGAGGTTGTCGATCTTTACAACAAATATCCAAATGATGAAATTATCAACATTTCAATGGCAGATGGATTATCGGGAACATATAACTCAGCTTGCATGGCCAAAGGAATGGTTGATCATGAAGAAGCCATTACGGTTATTAACTCGAAAACACTATGTGGTCCGCATCGTTATTTAGTTGATATGGCAGTAAAGCTTGTTGAAGCAGGAAACACAAAATCAGAAATCATTACTGAAATCGAAAACTTACTTCAAACCTCACAGTCGTTTTTAATGCCGAATGATTTCCAATACTTAGTTCGTGGGGGAAGACTATCTCCTTTAGTTGGAAAAGTAGGAGAATTAATTAAATTGGTTCCAGTCATGACTGTATCAGAAGATGGAACAAGACTTGAGAAATTCACGACGAAAAGAACATTTAAAAAAGCCATTCAAGCGATTTGTGAGTCATTAATTGCAGCAGGTGTAAATGAGCAATATAAAATTTATGTGACGCATGCATGTAGCGAAGATTTAGCAAATGTAGCAAAAGAAATGATTCAAAAAAACATTGAAAATGCCGACATAGAAATTAAAATCTTAACACCTGCTTTTACCACACAAGGTGGACCAGGATGTGTTGCCGTTCAGGTAATCAAAAAGCATAGTATTCTAGGTTAATTTGAAAGATAGGAAAAGTTATGAACGAATATAATAGTGAACAGGCGCTACAAGAAATTTTAGACTTTCATTGTCCGAGGTATCATGAGTTACCAGCTATTTCTTTATATAAAGATCAAGTCATTTTATTTATTGAAGAGACATTAAAACCATTAAATTTAGATTCGAATGAAAAATTGTTAACGCCAACTATGCTTAATAATTACGTCAAACAAAAAGTCGTATCGCCACCCCTTAACAGACGATACAATGAAAAACATTTAGCTTACATAATTGTTGTGTGCTTATTAAAACAAGTGTATAGCTTAACAGACATTTGCGATCTGATTCATACCCAAATTGGAACCTATCCCATAGATGAGGCATACGATTTGTTTTGTACGGAGTTAGAACAATCATTACAATCTGTGTTTAGTACACGCGATTCTATCACAACCCATTCTCCCGAACAGTTGACGTTAACAATAGAACTTGTTCAATCTGCAGCTACAACCGTTGCTCATAAACTGTTTATTCAAAAGTATTTATTTGATAAAAGGAATGAAGTGTCTCAATAATTTTTTTGGGGAAGGTAATAAGATTATTTATTAAATGAAACGATTTGGGTTAAATAGGTGGGCAAGGTTTTTAGCTCTAAGCCTGAATCAGGGTAGTTTTAAATTTACTAAAGATGAGTATCGTAAAATAATGAAATCCTCCAGAGCCATTTGGAGGATTTTTTAATAAGAGTAGTTACAAAAATTTGACATAGGAAAGAATAAAGACTATTATATACATTAACACGAATATACTTAGTGGTGAATGTTTTAAATTACAAAGGTTTTCAAGGGGAAAGAAGCTGTATTATAGCTGAATTTGGTTTTGTGAGACAAGGGTGCTTAAGAAGCATGAATGACGCACCGTCACCCAAAAGTTTGGATGATCAGACGATTTAAAGAATATAAAGGGGGATTTTTATGTTATTTCAGCCTTCAAAAATTGGAAATATGGACGTTAAAAATCATTTTATTAAAAGTGCGACGTGGGAAAAACGAGCAACGGCAGATAGCCACATGAGTGATTATCTTTATCATCACTATCACCAACTAGCTCAAGGTGGAGTAGGTACAATTATCCTAAGTTATGCACATGTATTAAAACAGGAGCAGCCTAATCCAAATATGCTCGGTATGTATGATGATTCATTTATATCTGACTACAAAAAATTAACAGATCTTGTGCATCCTCACGGAACTAAAATTGTTGCTCAACTTGTTTATGGTGGCAATATGACGAGCTATGATGTAGAGAGACGGGATATTTTATCACCGTCAGGCATCGCGATAAGTGAGGGGCGTGCTTTTAATGATGAGGATGTTGCGATGTTGATTGAAGGATTTAGCAAAGCTTCGGTTATTGCAAAAGAAGCGGGATTTGATGGCGTTCAAATTCATGCGGCTCATGGGTATATGTTTAGTCAATCAATTTCACCGGTGTATAATCACCGATCAGATAAATATGGACAAGATAAAGGCTTACTCATTTATGAAGTTTATCAAGGGATGCGAGAGGCGGTCGGACCTGACTTCCCAATATGGATTAAGATTAACTGCAAGGACTTTTTACCGGGTGGAACAGAAGTAAGTGATGTGATTAAGATTTGTCAGAGATTAGAAGCACTCGGATTAGATGCCATTGAAGTGAGTGGGGGGCATGGTATTGTTTCGACTGAAACCTTTGGATTGCGAAAAATATTAAAGCGCGAAGATGAAGGGATTTTTGAAACGGAAACGCGTGCGATTGCACAAGCGGTTCAAATTCCGGTCATCATGGTTGGGGGATTACGAAGTGTTGCGTATATGGAAGATATTTTTACACACACTAATATTAAGTTTTTCTCGTTAGCGCGACCGCTTATTTCAGAACTCGATTTAATTAATAAATGGATGATAGATCCTGAAAAGAAATCAAGATGTGTGTCTTGTAGTAGATGTTTTGGGCGATATGATGATGAGCTTTTCACGTGTATCTTAGATAAAAAAATGAAGTAAGGAGGTTAAATATTGTGATTGAGATTTATACATCACCTAATTGTACATCTTCAAGAAAGGCGAAAAATTGGTTTAAAGAGCATGACATCAAGTTCGTTGAAAAAAATATTTTTACAAGTAGTATTAATCGCAATGACCTCAAAAAAATGTTAGAGCGAACCGAAAATGGATTTGAAGATATTATTTCAACACGTTCAAAAGCGTTTAAAGAATACCAATCAAAAATAGATGAGATGTCTATGAATGAGTTGCTTGATTTAATTATTGAGCATCCAAGTATTTTAAAACGTCCCATTATTATTGATAAATCTCGTTTTCAAGTCGGATACAACGATGAAGAAATTCGTAGTTTTTTACCACGATCAATGAGAAATACACATGCTTGTCATGATTGCGAAGAGTGTACGTGCACATATATTAAAGCATTAGAACATGCGATGAATGATAATTTCATCGAAATTGTATCTGCCTAATCAATTCAGTAAACGACCGAATATAATTGATCAAATGAATAGGTAAGGGATTTCGATTCGGATGCGTTGACAAACAAGACCGTTAAAATATATACTTAATTTTAAGATGTTAGTTGGATGAACAAAGGAGAATTGTCTCGATGATTTTAAATATAATGAAATGTTTATATGATAAGACTAGATTGAGAATAGTATGTCTTCTTTTTTATAAAAATGGACCATTATGTGTGGGTATGGTGGAAGAGTCATTGCAATTATCACAACCAAATGCTTCTAGACATTTAAAAAGATTATCAGAAGATGGTTTGGTGATTGCCACTAAGAAAACCCAATTTGTTTATTATGAATTAAATCATGAGATGCTTAGGGAATATCACTTTCTAAACAGTTTACTTCAAAAAAATATTGAAGAAATGGATGAATGTCATGACGATATAAATAGATTGCTCACCCTTAAACACGAACAATGTAGTGAAAAAATAAATATTCCGAATGACTAAGCCCAAGTTCTGTAATAGAATGGGGCTTTTTTTATTTTAATTTGGGTTAGGTTTAAAATAGTGTTGATAAAATAAAAATTTTTTTAAAAGTAAAAGCGAAAGTGTATTTTATCGGCCATTTTTTGTTAGAATGTTATTTTTTCATTAAGTTCTACTTTAACTTAATAATCACTCTAACGACTAGTCAAACTTATATAAGTTAGTTGGACA
>JBOFCV010000380.1:0-2858 GCA_051646305.1 Turicibacter sp. | reverse complement strand
ACTTTACATGAGGATTTATCCATCTTCTAAACTTATTCATCTAACCGACTTAAATTGCTAAAAAACATCTCATGGTATTGAGATGTTTTTTATTTTACTTGCTTTCAATTTTCTTAATAATAATTTGTGTGCAGGTTGTTAGGGTCGCTATCGTGATTGAAAATCCAAGCAGCAGTAATCCTTCTAGCCAATCAAAGTATTTAATTTGTGTTTGTGTTAAAAACGATGTTCCTACATAGAGCAATATTCCTGTCGCTAAAGCTATTCCTAACCATTTAACCCCATAACTCATTATGATGTTTCTTTGTTTTGTGAATCCCCATGCTACGCCTCCTAGCACGATGAAAATGAGTAAAAAATATAATAAATACTCGATGATTCCCATGTTAACCCTCCTCGTTTTCTAATATCGTTTTAATAAATTGTTTAGTTTCTTTTGCAATTATATCACTTTCAAAATGATGAATATAATGTCCGGAATCGAGGACTTGATATGTGCCGTATGTTAGTTGTTTCACATAATCCGTTAAGATGGATTCCCACTGATTAACAGGGACTTGCGTTCCATCCGAAATAAACAGATACATGGGTGTATCCTTTGGAATTCCTTGATTTCTCACCCGATTTGCATTTGATTTAATTTGTTTGACTTCTTCAACCATGTTACGTGTTTGTGTTCTGTGATAAAATATAGCCCGATAAATTTCCTTATCAGAATCTGATAGTTGATCGCCTTTTAGTGCTGCAGATGATTCGCAGATACTTGGGATAAATCGTGTGAATCCGATTCGCGCTGCAAAAGATAAAAGATTCATCGTAACTGTTGAAGGTATTTTAAACGCATCATATGCTTCTGGCACTGCCATATCCAATCCAATAATCCCCTTAATTTCATCTGGATATTGTTTAGCCCAATAAATGGCTTCAATACCCGACATAGAATGCGGCATCAGAATATAGGGTGGTTTTTCACCTGCAACCTGCAGAGCTGTTCTAGTTTCTTCTAATATTGTCTCAATATCTCGTTTAACGTCTGCCACTTCACTAAATCCATAACCTGCTTTTTCTACAACGGCAATCCGATAGTCATCTGATAATTTTTGATATAAACTTTTAAAATCTAATGTAGGCGAACTGGTTCCACCCCCAGCCATAAAGACAAGTGTTACTTCTCCCGCTCCTTCTCCATAAATGTGCATATTGTGGTTATTAACCTCAACTATTCGGAAATAAAAAAAGAGTGTAGAACTTCAAAACATTCATAGTTACTAGATTTATTTGGTAGTCTGACAGACTATAGTGCCATTAAAATTTTCTTAAAATCGCTAGAAAATTTAAGGGCACTTATATAACTGTCCTAACGGAACTCGTTTATCTTGCTCCATTTTCAAATGAACTTGATGGTTAATGAAACTGATGGCAATGATTCCAATCAGTAAAAAACAACTATATTTAGCGATTTTAACTAGTCCGCCTGGGTTCCTCATCATTTCCCCTCCCCTTAATACAAACGCTTTATCTTTATCTTAATCTAAAACATTCCTGCTGTAAATCTACTTATTTCATTATAATTAAAAAGTTGTTTCCCCCAAGAAAACAACTTTTTATTTTTATTCTATTACTTGTTGTAATACTTTTTCAATCCATTCAGAATTTTCACTTACACTCGCTTTTTTACAAAGCCTTGCATGTAGTTCTTTAAACTCTTGAATGATTGATATTGATGCTAATTGTATAACAGATTGATTACGTGTTACATCCCAGCTAATTAATTTTTCGATTTGGTC
Source organism: Turicibacter sp. (assembly GCA_051646305.1). Lineage (GTDB taxonomy): Bacteria > Bacillota_I > Bacilli_A > MOL361 > Turicibacteraceae > Turicibacter. Next base: position 1,071 of record JBOFCV010000380.1, on the reverse strand, counting down.
TTGTTTTAACATCGAACGTTTACCTTCTACTTTTGACCAATCTAAATAATTATTAGGAACATGATCTTCTTCCATCATCCAACCTGATACCATTAACCAGCGTAAGGTATCCATCATATGCATCGCCTGATAATATTCTTGACGTTTGAGACTACGATATAAATCATAGTAATTAGCAAAAAAGTTTGAACGCCACTTATCTAATTCTTTTGCATTAAAATCATACATGAAACTTTTTGACTCCTGACGAATATGTTCCATCACGCCATATGGATCAAAACCAATCTCTATCTGTTTATTCCAAATAGATGGCATCAGATCTTGTGGTTGATAAATTTGAATATCTACTTTAATAAATGAGTCATAATGAGCTGTCATATACGGTAAATTCAGTTGTGGATTTTCCATAAATAATAGCTTCCCAAACTTTTGGGCTATCGAACGCTTATCCTCGACTATTTCTTGATAAAATGCCGGTTGAACCACAATTCTTAAATCAATATCTGAATAATCATCTGTTTTTTTTGTTCCAATGGAACCCCCATAAAAATAAGCCATTATATGATCCTGTTTTTTTAATTGGCTTGCAATTCTTTCTAACATCATCTGTCGCGCCTGACCTAAATTTGCATCTCTTTGTAACAACTTTTCACCCTGTTTCATTGTAATCCCCCTAGATAAAAGTGTTAATAACTGTAAATACCTGTCGATATCTGTCATTGTATCACATTATTTTCCTTTTTTCTACACTTCTCTATGAATTATGTAACCCCTTTCCTTTTTGTTACATATTCTTCAAAACGAATCTCTTATGTTGTTTAGTTATTATCTGTTTTTTTTCAGGTGATGACTGTTTTTTTTCAGGTGATGACTGTGTTTTTAGGGTGATTTCTTGGGATAGTCCTGATTCACGCTTTCCTTAGTTTTTAATTTTTGAAATCTGTTACCTTTTATTAACACTAGAAAAAAATATTTAGCTAGCCTTGACGGTTATATCTATTAAATATAACCTCATACTATATGGAATAAAATTCCAATCTATTATATAATGGCCTTATAAAGCCAATCAGT
>JBOFCV010000362.1:0-5046 GCA_051646305.1 Turicibacter sp. | reverse complement strand
GTTCAGGAAACTTTATTGAAGTGTATAATCGCTCTTTAGTTGCCTATGCACCAGCGGATAATCCAGAAGTAGCTATCGCTGTCATTACACCTCAGTCAGAATTGCCAACTAAATCAAATACAATCAGTCTTGATATTGGCCATCGTGCATTACAAGCTTATTTTGATTTAAAACAAAATCAAAATAACCAAAAAGATTCAGATGAAATTGCTGATATAGTGAATGATACACTAGAGAATGAAAGTTTAAATGGAGAAACAGGAAGTGAACAAACCGATACTACTTTAGAAACAACCGAATAAGTTAAAATCAGAATAAAAAAAGAGATAACGAAGCATTTAATTGAGTTATTTGATCATTTTATATTACTTCGGATGAGTAAGGATGTTCTATGAAAAATAGTAGATGCTCCCTGATTTTACTTAATCAGTCAATATAATCGTCGTTAGACTAAAAGATTGAGAAGAAAAAAACATAAAAAATGATATTATATTGCATGAAAGCTATAAAGTATGGTATATTAAATGTGATTTTAAAAAAAGAAAAACTTCAATGTTGTAATATATGAAAAATAAAAAAAACTTTGTTTTTTTGAAACACTCATGCTATAATGAAGAAGTTGTTATTAGATTGGAGGGATTTTAGTGCGAGTAAATCTTACATTAAAATGTACAGTTTGCGGTGAAGAAAACTACATTTCTAAAAAAAATAAACGTAATAATCCAGAACGTCTTGAAATGAATAAATACTGCCCACGCTGTGTTAAATCAACTGCTCATCGTGAAAAAAAATAAGGAGTTTACTCCTTTCAAAAAAATCCGTCCTTATGGCGGATTTTTTTTGTTTTCTTATAAATGAATATTTTATCATATTATATAAAGTTTTCTAATGCATCGCTCAATTTTAAAAAATAGATGGTTTCTACTTCTATATTTTAAAAATGAATCAATTAGCTCTTGTTTTTTAAATGAATGTATAATAAGCCTTCGAGACGCAAAAAATAACAAGGTGCGATAAATTTATGCATGAATTTTTAAAGTAGAGGTGAAGACCATGAAGAGTGGTGTGAGACGTGTCGTTTTAGTTGGAACTGGTTTTGTTGGTATGAGTTTTGCCTATTCAATCTTAAATCAAGGTGGACTAGAGGAATTTGTGCTAATCGATGTAAATAAGGAAAAAGCCGAAGGGGAAGCAATGGACTTAAGTCATGGACTTGCGTTTGCTCCACATAAAATGGAAATATGGGCTGGAACATACAAAGATTGTAAAACAGCTGATATCGTCGTTGTAACGGCAGGTGCAAATCAAGCACCAGGAGAAACACGTTTAGACTTAGTTGAAAAAAATACAAAAATCATGCGTGGAATTATTAAAGATATTATGAAATCAGGATTTAATGGAATTCTTTTAATTGCAAGTAATCCGGTGGATGTGTTGACTTATGTGGCATGGCAAGAGTCAGGACTTCCAAGAAATCGTGTGATTGGATCAGGAACAACACTAGATACAGCCCGTTTGCGATATGAACTAGGAAACTATTTAAATGTAGACCCTCGAAATATTCATGGTTATATTATTGGAGAACATGGAGACACTGAGTTCCCAGTTTGGTCCCATACAACGGTGGGTGTTAAACCTGTTCTTGATGTCATTAACGAAAATCCTCAATATAAATTTGAAGATTTAGAACAGATTTATGTTAATGTACGTGATGCAGCTTATCATATTATTGAACGCAAGAAAGCGACGTATTACGGAATTGGGATGTCATTAACACGTATTGTTAGGGCAATCTTAAGCGATGAAAATAGTAGTTTATCTGTATCGTCTTATTTATGTGGACAATATGGACAAAATGATATCTTTATCGGAATTCCAAGTATCATCAATCGTAATGGTGTGCGTGAAGTGTTTGAGTTAAATTTAACGGGATCAGAACGTGATAAACTAGCTAAATCAGTAGCTGTTTTGAAAGAAACGTTAGATACAGTTAGACATCATTAGTCTTTAAAAAAACAACCTGATTACAGGTTGTTTTTTTATGTAGAAGATCAAGTGTTAATCTTTATGTAACCGGTTAGATAATTAAGCTCACAAGGATTTGTGTTTTTAATTAAGGGTGAGATATGTTAAAATAAAGAATATCAAGAAGCAAAGGGACAGTTTTATATATTTATCTGATGCGAGATGTAAGCGTATTGGTTAAGACGAGTTTAAAACTACTAATGGTTCATATAATAAGGAGGAATTGTAGATGAAAAAATACGTATTTGGAATTGATGTTGGTGGGACAACAATTAAGTGTGGGTTATTCGCTTCAAAAGGTGAATTAATGGAAGCTTGGGAAATCGTAACAAATAAAGAAGATAAAGGTTCAAAAATTTTATCTGATATCGCAGTAGCTATTCAAGCAAAATGCTCTGAAAAAGGAATTGAAATGGCAGAAGTTGAAGGTATTGGATTAGGTGTTCCAGGTCCGGTAAATAACGATGGTATTGTTGTGGTTGCCGTTAACTTAGGATGGGATATGAAAAATGCTAAAAAAGAATTAGAAGCATTAGTTAAAGTTCCTGTTGCTGTTGGAAATGATGCTAACGTTGCCGCTTTAGGTGAATTATGGTTAGGAGCTGCATGCGGATCAAAAGACGCGATCATGTTTACACTTGGAACAGGTGTAGGTGGTGGGGTTATCGTTGATGGTAAAGTCGTTGCAGGTGTTCATGGTGCCGGTGGAGAAATCGGACATTTAACAGTTGTATTAGAAGATGGAAATCAATGTAACTGTGGTAAAAAAGGATGTTTAGAAACAGTTGCCTCGGCAACAGGAATCGTTCGCGAAACAGTTAAATACTTAGCTGCAACTGATGAACCTTCAACATTACGCGACTTAGAATCATTTGAAGCAAAAGATGTATTCGATGCTGCCAAAGCAAATGATGCTGTCGGTGTGAAAATGGTGGATCAATTAGGACGTTATATTGGATTAACTGCGGCTAACTTAGCAGCAACAACAGATCCTGAAAAAATCATCATCGGTGGTGGCGTTTCTAAAGCTGGAGATATCTTGATCGATACCATCAAAAAACATTACCAAGCATTCGCAGTTAGTGCTGTAAAAGATACGGAATTCGTATTAGCTGAACTTGGAAATGACGCAGGAATCGTTGGTTCTGCTTATTTAGCAAAAACTTTATAATTTGTAAAAATTAAAAGAGACTGTTATAATAAATAAAAAGAAGCTCACCTCCTGTTAGGTGAGCTTCAGTCATATGAGGTGATAGAAATGAAAATTTATCCGTTAGTACTAGGACCCGTTCAAACAACATGTTACATCATTTCAAACGGTCCCAAAGCCTTAGTTGTCGACCCAGCGGCAAATGCCCAACAAATTATTAAACATCTAAAAAATAATAAACTAAAGTTAGAAGGTATCCTGATTACACACGGTCATTTCGATCATATTGGGGCTGTCAACGAATTAGGTGCACATTTCGATGTTCCTGTTTTTGCGCACAAAAAAGAGAAAGAATATTTTGATAAACCACACGTTAATTTATCTACAATGATGCACGAAAATCTAGTTCTAAATGATACACTTGATTTCCAATTTTTAAATGATTTTGAGACCGTGGCCCTTATCGATTTAGAGTTCAAGGTCTTCCATGTGCCAGGACATACAAGTGGAAGTCTATGTTTCTATTGCGAAAGTGAACAAGTTGTTTTTACAGGGGACACCTTATTTAATGGATCAATTGGTCGTACCGACTTCGTTCATGGAAATGAAGCACAATTAGTTAAAGGAATAAAAGAAAAAATCTTAACATTACCAAATACAACGCTTGTTTACCCAGGACATGGTGAATGTACAACGGTTGAAGATGAAAAAAAACATAACGTTTTCTTAAATAGATAAAAAAATGGCTACCCATCACTTGTGTGATAGGTAGCCATTTTTGTGAATCAATAAGTAAGATCGAAATCCCGATTTCGAATCTAATTCGTAAAAAAGAATCCTTCCAGAGCGAAAGCAAAAACCTAAACGCTAGTTTAGTTTTAACTTGATGAGTTCCACGATTTGTTTAACTGATTTTTTATCTGTTTCAATGATGATGTCAGCCGTATTTAAGTAATAATCTTGACGCTGTTTTAATAATTGTGTTAATTTTACTTCAATATCTTCATTTTGAAGAAGTGGACGATTTGTAATATCGACACGACGTAGAAGTGTTGGAATACTGGCTTTTAAATAAATAACAGTGGCGTGTTGGGCTAAAAGATGACGGTTGCTTTCTGAGACGATGATCCCACCACCACCTGAAATAACTTGATGTGTTTGTAAACATTGCGATAACATCGCATGCTCTCGCTGTCTAAAATAACGTTCACCTTTCGTATTGAAAAGTTGTGAAATACGCATATTCTCTTGTTTTTCAATGGCTCTATCGACATCTGTCCATGTGACATGTAAATCTTTTGCTAGCTTTTTTCCGATAGTTGTTTTTCCACTTGCCATCATGCCAATCAAAACGATGGGCTTCATCTTATCACCTAACTTTAAAGGTTAATTTTTAAAGACATACGTCTTTTGGTTTAAATCATAAATAATTCGGCCTTTGCCTATGGTTTCATTATAGTTGATTTTGTAACCAACTTCAATTGAAGAATAACCTTTCGTATACGTTAAGTAAATAGACGTCCCATCATCCCAATACACCCATCTTGAAGTAGTGCCAGGCGTTGGGATGAAATTTGGATCGCTTACTTCCGTTAAAATATCGTAAACACATTTCTTTTCTAAGAGTGTTAGGTGCTCATAAAGTTGACGGCTTCCAAAAAATAAGGCCTGACTTTGTAGTTGGTTAGCAAATGTATAGAGTAGCGTTGCGGTGAGTAACGTGATAAAAAGTGTGAGCGGTAGAACACTACCTCTTTGATTTAAACTTGGAAGTTTAATATTTTGTTTCAACTGGCGGGACCTCCTCATTTTCTAAATTACCGTTCGATTCGATGGGTGGTTCATCTGAACTTGTAGGAGGATATTCATCA
>JBOFCV010000324.1:0-7123 GCA_051646305.1 Turicibacter sp. | reverse complement strand
CACTTGAAATAGCATCAAATTTTTCGATAACATGTACTAACGTTGTGTCTTGATGGATTGATTCAAACTCTGTTGTCATGACGTGTTCGATAGTTAAATGACCTTTTCCTAAAATGGTTAGGTTATTTAAAGTAACGATGCCGATTAAAGTTTTCATTTTATCCACGACGAGTAGGCTATCCACTTTTTTATCTCTCATTTTAGCAACAGCTTGTAGGACGGTTCGGGTGGGTTCGATTGTAGCAGGTTTTAAAATGGCGGCATCCAGTGAGGAGATAAAACTTGGGTTTTGCCAAATTCTATCTTTTCCAATGAAGTTTTCAACATATTCATCCGCTGGATTTTTAAGAATATTTTCTGGGGTATCGTACTGTAAGACCGTTCCATTTCGTAAAATACAGATTTTATCAGCCAGTTTTAAGGCTTCATCCATATCATGAGTCACGAATACAATGGTTTTATTAAATTCATTTTGAATACTGAGTAGCTCTTCTTGTAAATCTTCACGTGTCATCGGGTCTAATGCGGAAAAGGGTTCATCCATTAGGATGATTTCCGGATCAGTAATTAAGGCACGGACGATTCCAACACGTTGTTGCTGACCACCAGATAACTGGGTTGGAAAAGCATTTAAGTAGTCTAAAGGATTTAACCCCACTTTATTTAATAAGTTGTTTGTTCGAGTCTCAAGGTCATCTAAATCACATCCCATAAGTTTTGGGATAACTTGAATATTTTCTTTTATGGTCATGTGAGGAAATAATCCATGTTGTTGAATCACATAACCAAGTGATCGTCTTAATTGTGTGGTATCCCAGGTGCTAATCGGCAGTCCATCCACGTAAATATCGCCACCCGATGTGGAAATAAGTTTATTTATCATTTTAAGTAAAGTTGTTTTTCCTGATCCGCTTTCCCCGATAAGCGCAACGATCTGACCTTTTTCTATGGTTAAGTTAAAATCTCTAATCACTTCTTTTGTTTTGAAAACTTTTTTAACTTGGCTAAATCTAATCATATAACCCCTCCTTGTAAAATTTTTCCAGTTACTCCTATAACAAGCATACCACAGATCAAACAAGTAAGCAACTTGTGTATAAATATAAGTTGTCTAATGAAAAAATGATCATTTTGTTTATGACGTGGTCAAGTGATAGGTATTCAAGTAAAGAAATCAGCGATAGAACGTTCAAAGTTAGAGGATACTTGCTTCTTTTTTATCAAGCATTTTAAGTATTAGGACGTCAATTTTACCAAAGGATTGAATCTGTCTTGTAAAACCACCAGATGTCTTTTATAATGAGAGTATTTTAAAAATTTACTGTTAACAAGGAAAGGCAAGAGAAGATGAAAACAGAGACGCCTATTTATAAAAAAATTGCATTAGATATTGCAGCTAAAATCTGTGAAGGTACATATAAAGAAAATGATATTATGAATGGTCGCTCAACGCTTGCCGGCCTTTATCAATCTTCTCCAGAAACCGTTAGGAGAGCGGCGATGTTATTAGAAGATTTAAACGTATTAAAGAGTGTGAAGGGGAAAGGCTATGTCATCATTTCTGTTGAGCAAGCTAAGTCATTTATTAATTTGAATAAGACGCAGGGAAATGTTGCGCGACAAAAACATGCGGTCCAATCGCTGCTAAAAGAGAAGGCTGCTTTGGATGAAAAATTAAAGTTTTCCATTAATGAATTATTGGATTATACGGTGAGGGTAAAGGAAACAAATAGTTTAATTCCGATTGAATTTGATGTTCCGCAGGACAGTCAATACATTGGGAAAACAATCGCTCAAATTCAGTTTTGGCAAAATACGGAGGGAACGTTGGTCGGTGTTAAACGTGAAGGGAAAACAATTATTTCCCCAGGTCCTTATTTGGTTATAAAAGAAGATGATATTTTGTTAGTGGTTGGCAATGAGGTTATTTTAGATTCAGTTCCTAAATTTTTAGCAAATCGTATTTAACTTTAATTTATTATAAACTAGTAATATTTGTAAGTTCGTATAACTAAAACGCAAGAGGTTATCAAGACATCCTATAGTCGGTGTAAAAAATTTGAATATCAAATTTTATACTGTCTAACAAAGCCACTTAACTTATGCAGGATATCTTGGTATCAGGTGATTTAAGCTTTATAAATCCCCTGTCGTAAATAGGCTAGATAGATGGTGCGTCAATTTTGAATAGAAGGAAGGGATTGGGTATGAAAAACAAAGAAACTTATCAGTTAAGTAAAGAAAAAAAAGCACAGATGAGTGCGGCAATAAGGTGTTATTTTTCTAGTGAGCGTCAAGAAGAGTTGGGGGAGTTAGCAGCTTCAATGATATTAGATTTTTTTATTGAGGAGTTAGCGCCGGAATTTTATAATAAAGGTGTTGCAGATTCGCATCAGTATATGAGTGATCGAATTGAAGATTTATTGGATATCCAGAAATTTTAATGAATGAAGTCATATAAAAAAAGTAGCCCGAGTGTTTTCGACACTGGGGCTACTTTCATAGGTGGGTTATTCGTGTATAAATAACCCGTGTTGCGTACAATAGAAATACAATTTTCCACGGCGCATTTTGGGGAATCTCACTTCTGCATTTTGTTCAGGATATAGCTTTATTAAAAGCACTCGATCGTAAGTCACGCAAGCCACAAATGAGAGGTAGTGTTGCTTGTTCATTTCATGTGAAAAGGTAAGATAAGAATCATTTTCTATCGTTTCTACTGTTAAATGATGGTGTTCGTCTGCAAGTTTTGGTGTTAAAGGGGTAATTTTTCTCCCACAACAAGATATTTCTGATTCTTGGGTACTTGTCACGACATTTCCGCATGTCGGACAAACATAAAATTTTATTCGCTTCATATTACCTCCAGTAGTCTCATTAGGGTTTAATTCACCCGATAGTATTTTTTCGATGTTGACACTTAAAATATCTGATAGTTGACTCAACAAGGAAACGTCTGGACATCCGAAACCACGTTCCCATTTTGAAATGGTTTTATCACTTATGTTCATCGCATCAGCAAGCTGCTTTTGCGTCATCTTTTTTTCTTTGCGTAAGGTATTGATTAATTTTCCAACTTTACTAACATCCACTTGTTTCACCTCCCATAAGTTAAGTCTAACGGATAGAGAATAATAATTCAATAAACGCTCCGTAGAGTTATGTTTTTTTAACCGTCCAGAACTCATTAGATGGGAGGAGACTTACCTGGTGTTATTTTTAAAATAAGTAAATAAGTTAAGTTTATAAGCAAATTAACCTTGACTAGTTAATCGCAGTCGCAATTTTTACCGCCATTTTCTAAGCAATCTAAATACTTTTCTTGTATTACACTTAATTTTTTTTCAAGTTCTCTTGATTTAGCAAGTTTTTCTTCGGCTACTTTTGCGTAAAATAGACTTTGTTTTTCTAAGCGGTCCATGTCAGAAATTAAAGTGCTCATTTCACGGGCAAGTCGCATACAACGTGGGGAATCATAATGTAAACCATATCTTTTGCCATAACGTCGTAACCAAACGTTAATTTCCTCATAAATTTTAGCACCTTGACTAGTGTAATCAGTTGCTTCTACAAGATGATTTATTGTATGTCTTAGTTCTTTTAAAGCTGTTGTGAAATCTTCATCTGCTGCACCTTCAACAGCAGCATACTCTGCTAATAGTTTTTCAAATTCTTTTATGCCATGTTGACAATTACTCATAAGTAAACACTCCTTAATAGTATGAATTAAATTTCTAAAAAGTCATTGAATATCCTAATACGTTGCACGAGTTGTTAGGTGAACACATATATATATAATAAATCAGAATCGATAAAGTTAATTTGGAGAGTTGTTAGTAGCATAAAAACCGTCTAACCGATACACCTTATATTAGGAATTAGAGACTATTTTTTACCTGAATTAAATAGTAATCAAATTAAATAACTATAAAAAGAAACTTCACGAGGTTTCTTTTTTTTATAACATTCAGGTAATATATGTTATGAAAAGTGGTTTATGAGAGTTACGGCTGTTTGTATAGTCGGAGTGTAATTAAAAAAAATTTTCCTTTTAAAACGTTTGAAAAACAAAATATTTGACTTTAAAATCATTTATTATATAATGAATTCATAATACTTTGAATTTAAAACTAATGGAATGTGGTGATCGTATGAAAAAAATTAAGATAATGGCAAGCATTGTAGTTACAGGTGTGATTGTCGTAGGGCTTACAGCCACATATATTGTTGGAGGAATGGTTTATGCAGGAACGGCGGGAGATAGTCCTGTTGTGAGTGATGAAACGATGACTGTTTTTTATAATGAGCGCGAAGATAAAGTGTTAGATGAACTTGCAAATTATGAGCATGAAACGTTGTTTATTGAAAGTTCAGTAAATGGATATGATATCGAAGGATTGAGTATTAAATCAAATAAAGAAGCGACCGATGTCATGGTTATTGTTCATGGGATAACGAGTAATTATCATGAAGTTTTAAATTCCGCTTTTAATTATTTAGAAAATGGTTATGATGTCGTGGTGTATCATCAGCGTCAAACAGGTAAAACGGGTGGAGAAGATTTTACTTTTGGATTGCATGAGCTTCATGATTTAGAAGCAGTTGTTGAGTATGTTAGATCAAGTCGCGAGGTCAGAAATCTAGGTGTTCATGGTTACTCGATGGGAGCAGCAACCGCGACGATGCATACTGAGTTAAATGAATTGTCAAAAAATGTTGATTTCTATATTTTAGATGGGCCTTACCATACCATGCAAAGTGCCGTTGAACTTGGAATTATTGCTGAAGATGTGCCATTCATTCCAGTCGGTTTTGCCGTATGGGCTGGCGATTTAATGACGAAGATTAAATCTGGATTTAGATATGATGATGTATTACCAATCGAAAGTGTGAAAGAGATATCAGTTCCTGTTATGTTAATTCACGGGCTTGATGATAAAACAACATCGCCAAGTAGTAGTCAAGCCATCTACGATGCCATCCCACATTCACAAAAAGAATTATGGTTAATTGAAGGTCTTGGACACTGTGAAGCGGATGATATCATGGAAGATGAATATTTTAATCGAATTTATGCGTTCATCGAAAAATACATGAACTAAATGAAAAAAGGGAGTCCATATTAGGCTCCCTTTTGTTATTAATTTTGTATTCTTTTACACTTCGTTAAACTGAAAAATCGCAATCCATTTATTGATTCAGGGTTGATAAAATAAATTAATTATCTATTTCTGGTCAAGTTTAAAGACATAGGGGATGGGTGTTTATATAACAATCAAGTAGCCTATTTATGGTTTAATAATAAAAAATTTTGTCTCATCTTACAAGGGCGGAGTCCAAATATTGAAAAACTTAGACTATATAAATGTAAATTTATTTTCTAAGTTTTTAATTTAGTATTTTTAAAAACAACGTTCCTACCGCTTAAAACATATTTTATGATAATGAAAATAGTTCAATTTCTTCACAAAAATAATCCCACTCTAATGGAAATTGATTTTCACCATATTTTTTGATGCGACACACATTAGTCAGTATTTCAACCGACCACTTCGTGCCTTCATAATAATCAGAATTTAAATAGGAAGTCTTCCAATCAAACAAATGACTATCACAAAACATTTGATTTAACTTTATTTTTTCATCTTCTGTAAATGTCCGAACCGTTATTTTTTTAGTTTCACTACCTCGCCATTGACTGTGAACGCAAAGGTTTGTCTTAAAGTTAATTTCAATGGTCGTGTAGCCTTCAAAATACCGTCCAATTGAGACATTAAGTTGTTGCAACTGTTCTTCATTTATAGTTGTTTGACTCATAAATTCTCCTTATTCGATGACATATGTCTCTAAAAACTTTGAAATCATTTGCCAGTATTGATCCGGATCTTCATTGCTCACCACACAATGTCCATAATCTTTAACAATCCATAATTGCTTTTTATCATGAGATATAGCGTCATACATAAGTTTACTTCCATCAGGGGACGTTACCTCATCTTTATCCCCGTGGATAAACATAATCGGGACGCTTGTTTGTTTAATCGCTTGGATAGGTTCAATATCACGGTAACGGAAGCCAGTTTTTAATTTAGTGACCATATTCCCAGCCCATAAGGTATATTTAACCGGAACAAATGGGATGTTTTCAGAGATAATTCCTAACTCAATGGCTGATGTCATCGTATGATACGGGGCATCTAATACATAGAAATTAACGTTTAAATGACTCTCATTTAACTTTGTATGTAAAGCTGATGTAGCGGCTCCCATTGAGAATCCGTGTACGCCTAATAAGTAGGTTGGATATAGCCCACGAGTATAAGAAACGATTGCATCTAAATCATGTTGTTCGTAATGACCGAACGTATAGTCATCTCCACCTGTAAATCCTGTTTGACGTTGGTGATATAACACAACGTGATACCCGTGATCTAAATACATAAACGCCGTTTTTAATATATCATAATAATTACTCGTAAACCCATGAACTAAAATCATCACGCGATCACTGTCAATGGGCGATTTTAATCGTAAGCATTCAATATCATAGCCATTGTTTCCTGTCACCATTTCTCTTGTTTGCTCATATGTTTGCAGTTGCGTATAGACGTCACGCTCAGGATCTGAATAAAAACTTTTCATCTCATTTGCTAAAACATGTGGCTTTCCTTTTATCGTTCCACGATAGACTTTATTTCCAATCGCATAAGTCGTCGCTCCTATTGCACCAAGGATTCCAATTGTACTTGTTACTATCCATTTTGGTTTCATATCGTCACCCCTTCATTATATAAGTAAAGACCAAGTTCAATACAATCGGAAAAACTTAAAACTTTACTATAGGATACCTTCGTACCAAAGTATTTAAACATTAAAACCTGCTAATTAAAATGAAAAAAACATTTCTGTTTGTATATAGATGCTATTATATATAAAACGTTTTTAAGCGTCAATAATAGTTTTACCATTATTATGAAAATTATATATAGAATCGCCTTTGGAAATTCTATCCTTTGTCAGTCTTAAAATCCTGTTACAAAGGATGGTGAAGTTAAAGTTATAGTGTTGTTTAGTTCAGACCTAGTATCTTTGACGGGATATCGTCTAATGGACGATTAGTCTC
>JBOFCV010000321.1:0-4503 GCA_051646305.1 Turicibacter sp. | reverse complement strand
TAACTTTAGCAGTGGTGAGTGTCTTTAATTCAGATTTAGTCGTGAAGGAAGGCGCAATAGATTCTGGAAAATTATTATCCACTAAGACCTGCTTTATATCTTCATTTATTCTATACGAAATTCGTGGGAAATAATGAATTTGATTTTGTATTCTATTTGTCCAAATTTCATCTAACATAGTATTAACCATGACAATTCTAGTTGTTAACATCCCAAATCCCAAAATTAATATGATGCAAATTAAGAAAGACATAATTTTTTTTAATAACATCCCAAATATCCTCTTTTCTCAAATTCACTTATGCATAAATACTTAACTATAATTTTACATAAATTTTCCAAAAATTCAATCATAAAAAATTAGTAGCCGAGTAAAGCATCATTTTTTCGTATTTATGTCCAAACTTGCTTAATCGAATACTGAATTGATAGAATTAGTCAAAATTTTGGATAACAAATCATAGAAACTAAACAAATATCATTGCCCAATCACCTAATATCATAAAAAAATAAAACTCGTAAAAGGTACACACAAATATTGGTGTGTTTCTTCTATGAGTTTTATAGTCCCAAATTAAAATTTTTTTACAGTTTAAGAAGCAAGTTTTAAATACTAAGTAGCTTGATATGACGTTATTTTATAGAAAAATCTTTAGTTTTTACGAGTGTATTAAACTTATCTTGTTGTATAGATATTTTTAATTAAGCATAAAAATATGTCAGATTAACTCGTATATATTAAAAGATAAAAAATTTTTATAATAAAGTTCATAAGAAGACTTATATATTAAGTTTTAACTACAGTAGTATCGCTCAACACCGTTGATTTCATTATCGTGAATTTTATCTATTTTTGTAGATAAAAGGGCAACAATAAAACCAACTATATCTTCTTCATTTTCAAATAAGTTAGCTTCTTGATTAGCTGTTTTTAAAACGTATGAAACTCTCGTTTTTAAAAAAGGAGATAATTCATTAAAAATTTCTGTAGGTGTTAATGATTTAGGCTTATAGTACGTTAATGTATTATAAGTTTCACATATAAGTAAACTAAATAATTGATGTTTTCTTAAAAATAATTCTTTTGAATTTAATAAAGTGGTTCTCGTTTTTACACACATACAACATTCCCCCTTGGAACAAATAAAAGCGTTATCATAGTGTTAGTATAGCATAAAATAAAGATAAATGTGATAAAAATAGGAAAATTTATCTTGATATTTATGAAACATTTTGCTGTGTGCCTCAAAGACACTGTCGATTATGGTATACTAAAGGCATAAAAAGATGAAACAAGTGGCAAAATCACAATAGATTGTAACGATAATAAAACGAAAAGTAATATTTATTTTAGGTAGTAGGTTAAATAACTAAAATACTAAGATATGAGGATATCGAATAGTTTCATTAAAAATCCTGAAATTTAATAGAACTTATACACTTATATACTTATATATTAAATTTTATAAAATTGGTGATAAATAGATGAAAAAACTAGAAGAAAAAGTTTTCAGAGATCCCGTTTATGGTTATATTCATGTGTATGATCAATTAATTTGGGACTTAATTCAAAGTAAAGAAGTCCAACGGTTACGTCGCATCAAGCAATTAGGTGGAACTTACATGGTGTTCCATACTGCTGAACACAGTCGTTTTTCTCATTCACTCGGAGTTTATGAAATGGCCCGAAAAATGATTGATTCTCTGCTCCGTCGTCAACCCGTTTTAAATGATCACGAACGCCTTTTAACATTATGTGCTGCCCTTTTACATGATTTAGGTCATGGTCCGTTTTCACATGCATTTGAGTCTGTTTTTAGCGTTCACCATGAGCTTTTTACAGAACGCGTTATAATGGAAGATACACAGGTTCACCGTATTTTAGAAGGGTACAAAGAAGGATTTGCACAAGAAGTTTGCGAAGTGATTCATAAAACACACCCGAATCAATTAATTATTAGTTTGATTTCAAGTCAACTAGATGCCGATCGTTTAGATTACTTATTGCGCGATGCTTATTTTACAGGTGCACCGTATGGCGAGATTGATGTGGATCGTATTTTAAGAACAATGCGTGTCGTGGATAATAAAATTGTTTATAAAGTTTCAGGGATGCATGCCATTGAAGATTATTTAATGGGACGTTATCAAATGTATTGGCAAGTTTATTTACATGCTACAGGACGTAGTTTTGATTTAATCATTCAAAAGATGTTACAGCGTGTGGTTTACTTAATCAAGACGGGATATCAATTTAGAAAGCCGTTAGAATCACTAAGAGAATTAGTGATGGTTAAACACCCATCGATTGAGACGTTTTTAAAGTTTGATGACTCGACTATTTTTTATTATGCTTCTCGTTTTGTGGAAGAAAAAGATGAGATTTTAAGTGATTTAGCGGATCGATTTGTGAGTCGTCGTTTATTAAAATCAATTCAAATTGCGCCAAATTCAGGTTGGGAAGATAAAATGGATGAAGTAAGGATGCTTCTGATTGAACTTGAAATTGACCCAAATTACTATTTAATGATTGAGCATAACGCAAAAAGTCCATATGATTACTATAGCCAGGCGTCGAATTCATCGCAAGAACGCATTGAATTATTGATGCTTGATGATACTATAAAAGAAATTTCGGAAGTCTCTAACGTGATAAAAGGAATCCTTTCAATCACGGCAAAAGAAGAATATAAGATTTATTTCCCACTCGATTTAATCAATGAAAAACCAGACAGTCCTGCTAAACAAAAAATCCTCAAGTTATTATACGAGAGAGAACAATAAAAATAAAAGGGTGAAAAGCGCGTCGAACCTGGATTGGATTTAAGGTTGAGACGTACTTTGAATCTGGATTTAAGGGTGAAGCTTACTGATTATAAAATGAGTAGAATAATATAAATACAGCTTAGAGAGTGTAAGGAGTTTAAAATGATGTTTAAAGAGATTATTGTGGTTGAGGGGCGTGACGATACACGTCGCTTGAAAGAAATTTATCCAAATATTGAAACAATTGAAACGAATGGATCGGCGATTAATAAAAAGACGCTTGAGCGTATTAAAGTTCTTCAAGAAAAACGTGGGGTTATTGTCTTTACTGATCCTGACTTCCCGGGCAATAAAATTAGAAATGCTGTTGATGAATTTGTTCCTGGATGTAAACATGCTCATATTAAACAAAAAGATGCGCGTGCTAAAAATAATCGCGGCGTTGGGGTTGAACATGCGAGTGAGCCTGTTATTCGTGAAGCTTTAGAAAATTTATTAACGCAAAGCACAACTGTCGTCGAAGAAATCGAGATGGATTTTTTACTTCATTTTCAACTGATTGGACATGCGAATAGTTCAAAAGTTAGAGAGAAATTGAGCGATGTTTTAGGGATTGGCTATGTTAACGGAAAACAACTACGTAAACGATTAGCTATGTTTGGGATTACAAAAGAACAAATCATGGACGCCCTTAAATAGGGTTTGACCTGTTAAATATAAAATAGAGTATTAATAAAAGGAGTTTTTTTCATGAAAGATATCGCAACTAAGTCGTATACAAAAGAAATTATTGAAAAACATGGTTTCACATTTAAGAAGAGTTTTGGACAAAACTTTTTAACGGATACAAATATTTTAAATAAGATTGTTGATGCGGCAGATTTAAATGATGAAGTTGGAGTTATTGAAATCGGACCTGGTATCGGGGCTTTAACTGAGTTTATTGCGCGTCGTGCTAAAAAAGTTGTGGCGTATGAAATTGACCCACGTTTAATTCCGATTTTAGCTGAGACGCTTGCGCCTTATGATAATGTTAAGGTGATTCATCAAGATATTTTAAAAGCTGATGTGGCGGCGATGATTGAAGAAGAATTTAAGGATGTTAAATATATTGCGGTTGTTGCGAATTTACCTTATTACATCACGACGCCGATTTTAATGGGATTAATTGAAAAGCAATTGCCGATTGACTGGTATGTGACGATGATGCAAAAAGAGGTTGCTGATCGTTTATCAGCGAAACCTTGCTCAAAAGATTACAATGCGTTATCGATTGCAGTTCAATATTATACAGAAACTAAAATTGCATTAAACGTACCAAGAACGGTATTTATTCCGGCTCCAAATGTTGATAGTGCGGTTATTAAATTAACAAAGCGTACGCAAGCACCTGTTGAAGTAGCGGATCAAGATTTCTTCTTAGAGCTTGTTCATGCCTCTTTCACACAACGTCGTAAAACAATTCAAAATAACTTAAGTTCACGTTATGGGCAATTTACAAAACAAGAAGTGTCTGAATTATTAGAAGCTGCTGACATTGTGCCAAGTCGTCGTGGAGAAACACTAACGATTGAAGAATTTGGGCATTTATCAAATGTCTTTTATAAAGCTTTACAGAAATAAATAGCAAAAAAGGGTATCTCAAGATAAGGCTCAAAATGAACTAAACTCGCAATTAGAAAGAACTAATTACCTAAACTTTCTTGCAAAACAGACAGAAGGATATTTTAGTAAAGG
>JBOFCV010000294.1:0-3111 GCA_051646305.1 Turicibacter sp. | reverse complement strand
TCGGTAATTCTTTAAAATAAGATAAATTTATCACTTCTTCATTAGTTTTATACGGGTCCAACATATATCCAATTTCAATAAAGGCGGCAGATTCATTAAAGGGTACGATGTACCATTGCCCTTCATTTTCAATTTCTAGGCTAAACTCTGCACCATATAAATATTCTTTTTGCGTTTTATTTTCTAACACTAACGTGATTGTATTCGTTGATTGTTCACTGTTATTTTCCTTAATGCTTGCCAACACATCAGAATCATTTATAACGACGTTTGATTTTTCTAATTTATCATAATTAAATGAATCTTGTGAACACCCCACTAACATAACCATCATTAGCAACACACCTAAAAAACTAATCTTTTTCATACCTATTCCCCCACCTTAACGTCATATTTATTCTACTTCTTTAGTATACACACATCCTACTTCAATTTAAACTAATAAAATGATAAATTGACTGTGTTATTATCGGTTATATCAACTTCTCAAACGCCACTCGTTTACTACCATCACTTAAATAAATCACACCACAGTAGTTGAACTTATTTTTAATTAACAACTTTTGCATAGATGTATTGTCCTCATGCGTATCAACTTTAATACTATGCACATCTCTAGCAAGGCATTGTTCTTCCACCCTGGCAATAATCTGTGCTGATACCCCTTTTCCTTTAAATTTATTATCCACAGCTATCCGATGAACAACAACATACTCCTCACAACTTAACCACTCACCGTCATAAATCACATCATAATTAGCATCGTTAACAAAAGAAATAACTGCGGTTGCCACAATCTGTCCCTTATCAACTAAGACATAACTCTCATCATTCATAATATCCTGTCTAATTACCTCAACATTCGGATAATTATTTTGCCATTGATCAACGCCATTTTCTTTAAAATAAACTTGAGCTTCAGTAATAATTTCCATAATTCTTGCCACATCATTTATGTCTGATTTTCTTAACTCCATCAACATTCCCCCTTAATAATTTTTCAAAATATCCTGTACCTGTTGACCAATTTCTTGATAAAATCCCAATCCCTTACACTTATTCACACGCCCACGCGATTCATAAACCAACTTAAAACTAAGTAACTTTTTTCGACGTTGGAAAAAGTTCGAAGTATATGTTAGCGAGTCAATTCGATTAAACTTCACAAACGTCTTCGTCCGATTAAACCCACCAAAACACACTTCAACAATCTCATCATTAAATGAAATCGATGCCTCTTTAAATTTCAAATGGGCATTAATTAGTAGCCACATAACAATCAAATATAATGTGATCGCGATCGTTAATGGAATTTTTATGGTAAGTAAAATAAGAATTCCAAGCATTATCAGTGGCATAATAAAATAACTAAAATATGCTTTTTGAGGAGGTTTAGCTACCGGATTTGAAACTTTGAATTCACTGAATATCATATCAAATAAATCAGCAAATTCATCCATATTAATTAATGGAATCAACGTGGGTTCAATATCTTCACTATCACCGTACCCCATTGCCACAACGACAACTGATCCTACGTTTAATAACTGTTGAAAATAATTTTGTTTAATTTTCACACAACAAATACGATCCATGTGAACACTATATGATTTCTTAGTAAAATATCCGTGTGTGACTTTTAACATTTGATCTTGTTTAATCATTTTATAATTTTTATAACTACTAAAAGTCTTAATCATTGAAAGTAACTTTAATATGATATAGATGACTATAAGGACTAAGAAAAAATAGACCGGTGATAATTTCACCACATAATCAGAAATCTTTGAAAAACTATCTCCTAGTAAAAAACTAACTGATAAAAACATTCCAAGCATTAAAATTATATTCGAATTTGTCACACAGTACAGCATTAAATCTGAGTGCTTTAATTTATAGAGTTCATCTTTTAAATCTTTTACTTCTTCATTTATTTGAAGTGTAAGATTTTGAAGAATTTTAGCATCTTCAGTTGTTAGTAATAAATTAATTCCAGCTGCATCTTGCATCGTTCCTGTATCAATATTAATGGCATTCACTTTAAATAATCGTTGCCAAAATGTTTCTTTTAAATCAACCGTTTGAATCGCATTTAATGGGATTTTATTTTGTTTTTTTATCACGATTCCCGAATAAGCAATAAGACTATCTTCTGTGATTTCAAATGTCGTAAGTAACCATTTTAAAGTCATATACGTGATACTTCCTAATAAAAGCAGACAAAGGATACTTAGAAGTGCCACTGCCTTTAAATCAAATAAAAACGCTAAAAACCCAAAATAGATAACGGATTTTACTGCTTTAAATATATCTTTGATAAGTACGAAATAATGATTTTTAAATTTTCTATTCAAATTTATTCCCCACTTCTTTTTGAAATAATAGGTTTGAAATTTGATTGATTAATTCTTTTCCCTGGGCCACTGAGATATTTTTCAACTCATGATCTCCATTTGTTGTGACAACTTGAATCCGACCTACATCAAAGTAATTGGCGATTGGATTTTCAATCATTGTCAGATGTTGAATACGGTTCAAGGGAATGACGACTGTTCTTTTTTTATAAACACCTGATGTAAATTGTAATTGATGTTCATTAATGGCGTACTTCCACGTCATGGCATTTAAAAATGGTGAAATAAGTCCTTCTATGTAGGCATAACCAAACAATAAAACATACCCAATTTGAATAATATTTTTATAATTTTGCAATTTTTCTTTGAAGATTAGTAATAAAATAGTGACAATCACTAAAGCCATCGTTGTCCCAATAAATTGGGTGATTAAATTATAGATTACTATATTCTTTCTACTTTTTATTTGTTCAAACATAGAACTCCCCTTATTCTTAAATGACTTATTTATTTTATTATAACATTTCAACACCAAACTCCTTGCATTAATATGCACTAGCTTAGCCTATTAGGCTAAATATTTTCTTTATTCAATCTTAAGTAAAAAAGCACCCCCTTTTAAAAAGGGGATACTTTTTTACTTATATATTTATTAGATTAACCCAAGTTCTGTTAAAGCATACATGATACCATCTTCATGAACTGGTTTTGAAACGAAATCGGCGTGTTTCTTTGTTTCTTCATGAGCATTCCCCAT
>JBOFCV010000274.1:0-2318 GCA_051646305.1 Turicibacter sp. | reverse complement strand
TTGGATTTGGAGCGGGTGCCGTTGACTCAGGTTTAAATAGTTATGCAGCAGAAAATTTATCCGCAAAACACATGAACTGGCTACACGGGTCATGGGGAATTGGCGCAACATTAAGTCCTTTAATCATAACCTTTGGAATTAGTACCTTTAGTAGTTGGCGTTATGGATATGGCCTCATTGGAATTTCAGTTTTAATTTTATCACTGGTTGTATTAGGCACATTATCGATGTGGGATCATAAAAGTGAAACTGCTAATACAATCGATTCTACACAAGATGAAAAACCAGTAGTTAAAGGAATTGCCCCTTTTTTATCAATTATGACGTATGTCATTTACGTTGGGATTGAAGGTGGATTAGGTCTTTGGCTGAGTGCGTTATTAATTGAAAGTCGTGGGGTAAGCATAGGACTTGCAGGTACGATGGTTGGGATCTATTTTGGTAGTATTACCGTGGGGCGTTTCTTAATGGGGATGATTGCTAATCGTTTAGGTAATAGACAATTAGTTAATCTTGGAATACTTATTTCATTTGTTGGGGCTGTTGCGTTTTGTATACCAAGTCAGCCAGTTATTTATGGACTTGGAATTTTATTAATCGGACTCGGCTTTGCCCCTATTTATCCAACCATGATGCATGAAACATCCAATCGTTATGGTGGAGAACAAGCTAAAAAAATTATTGGAAATCAAGTGGCATTCTCATATGTTAGTATGCTCATCTTTATTCCAGCACTAGGATTTATTGCAACACATACTTTCTTAGAAATCATTCCAATCATCACAGTTGTAGCTGTTATCCTTTTATGGCTCGTGATTAGGAAATTAAATCAATTAACATAAAAATTTGACAGTGTCTCAACTTGAGGACACTGTCATTTTTTTTATGTCATGAAGAATGTTTAATGTAACATAGGAAACACTAAATAACATTCCTTATAAATTAGCTAAAACTGATTAAAATAAAAGATAACTAGCGCTAAACTACGACAGTTAAAATAGGAGATGAATTTATGGATATATTTAAAGAAATTATGATTGTAGCAGTCGGTATTATTGTTGGAGAACTACTATTAGATTTAATAAAACAAACATATCAAAAGATTAAGAAGTATTTTAAACAGGAATAATCGATACCTATTAATAGATGATGTCTCATCAAAAAAAGTGAGCCTTATATTTGCTCACTAATTCTTTAGATTATTCATCTTCCTCTTCATCATCTCCAGGGATATATTCAATAATATCGCCTGGTTGACAGTTAAGTTCGCGACAAATTGCATTCAACGTTGAAAATCGAATAGCTTTAACTTTTCCTGTTTTTAAATTGGATAAATTAACGACGGATACCCCAACTCGGTCTGCAAGTTCAGATAACTGCATTTTTCGATCAGCTAAGACGCGATCAAGTCTTGTAATTATGGCCATTATTTCACCTTCTTATAATGTTGCATTGACTTCTTCTTGTAAAGACATCCCATATTTGAAAATACCAGCAAATAAGATAATTATAGCCCCGATTAAGATAGAAGCACCATCAAAACTGATTAAAAAAGAAGTAGATGGTTCGGTTGGAAGTTGTTCAATGATATTAAATGAATTAAAAATAATCAGGTCTACTAGGTTAGAACTGTTAACTAAAATGAAACTTCCAAAGATAAAACCAATTCCTAAGTGCATCATTGCATGAACTGTTTCAGTAGAGAATGGTGTTTGTGCAATTACATTCTTTAATATTTTTCGTAACTGTTTAATAAAATAAAAAATGACAAATATTATTAGACCACCTGAGATCATCATTGTATTTGAAAAAAGTTTCAGTGTTTGTGCTGTTAAAGCGATTGTAGCACCCTCATAGGTGTATGTTAAATAACCAGGTTCTTGTGTTAACAGCATCTCAATTTGAGAAGTTGGGATTAAATTAATAATAGCTAATCCTCCTAAAATAATTATTAGCCCCCCGACTAATATCCAAAAGACAACGGTTAAAATAACGCTTAATACGTGTGCTAATTTTTTGAATCGAATCATTTCATTTTGTTTACTTTCCAAATGTATCACCTCATCAAATTATTAGGGAGTTATTTACTTGGGTTGTTCTAACTCCCTTATACTGTTATTATATACTAAAAATTAGAAATGTATACCTTTTTTAATGTTTATCGTTAAAAAATTAACTTTTATTATTATTTAATTAATGTTATTTTTATTTATTAATCCTTATTAAGGATATCTATAGGCGAATGTTATCTCGAAATTTTTAGATTTTAGATGAAGATTAATCGTATAAGCTAATAGTTCTTCGATAAAACCACTAGC
>JBOFCV010000287.1:0-7728 GCA_051646305.1 Turicibacter sp. | reverse complement strand
ATCAACCCCATTTCTGGTCCAACAATCGTTAAATCAATATTTTCTGATTGTGCAAATGCTGTTAATGCAGCTACATCTGTTTCTTCAATTGGAACAAGTGTTGCTTCAATCATTCCATCATTCCCTGGTGCACAGTATATCGTATCTACTGTTAAATCACGTGCTAACTTTTTAACCACGGCATGTTCACGCCCTCCGCGCCCAATAACTAAAACCTTCATGATATCCGCTCCTTGCAACTCTCATCAGCTGAAATTTTAACTTATTAAATTAAAAATAATATTCTATTTTAGTCATTTTTCTATCCTTATATATAGGCAATCAAAAATGCACACCGTTTTAATGAGTTTACACCCCCAACTTTTGAAGGTGTAAATTAGACTGACTAGTGTTTAAAATGCCTGACCTTCGTGAATACCATGATAATGCCATGTTGATTACACACATCGATTGAATCTTGATCTTTAATTGATCCACCCGGTTGAATAATCGCTTTAACACCTAATTTAATTGCTAATTCAACTGTATCTGACATTGGGAAGAACGCATCTGATGCAAGATATGATCCAACCGCCTTGTCACCCGCTTGTTCTAATGCAATTTTAGCTGCCCCAACACGGTTCATTTGCCCCGCTCCAACTCCGATCGTCATGTCATCTTTCACTAAAGCAATCGCATTTGACTTCACATGTTTACAGACTTTAAATCCAAATAATAATTGAGCAATATCCTCTTTAGAAGGTTTAGCTTCTGTGACGAACTCTAAATTCTTATCACTTACTTCTAATGTATCAAGCTCTTGAACTAATAATCCACCTTTTACTGTCACCATTTTTTTACCTGGTTGTAAACGAGAACTCATATCTGTTGTTAATAAACGCAGATTTTTCTTTTGCGTTAAAATAGCTAAGGCTTCTTCTGAGAAACTTGGGGCAATAATAATTTCTAAGAAAATTTTATGTAACGCTTGTGCAAGTTCACCGCTTACTTCACCGTTAACTGCCACGATTCCACCGAAGATTGACATTGGATCCGCTTCATATGCTTTAGCAAACGCCGCTTCAACCGTTTCTCCAATTCCAACACCGCAAGGATTCATATGCTTAACTGCAACAGCTGCGGGTGCATTAAACTCTTCTAAAATTTCAAGCGCTGCATTTGCATCTGCAATATTATTGTAAGATAACTCTTTCCCATGTAATTGCGTTCCTGCTACCACACTATAAGATGGCTTTTCTAATGTTTGGTAGAACGCTGCCTTTTGATGAGGATTTTCACCATAACGTAACGATTGTTTTAAATCATACGTCACCGTTAATATTTCTGGCGTTTCAATTTCGTTTATTTGATTAAAATAATTAGCAATCATCGCATCATATGCACCTGTATGATTAAACACTTTTCCGGCTAAATATTGTCGCGTTTTTAACGTTGTATTTCCATTAGCTCGCATCTGCTCAATAATTAAATCATAATCAGCCGCATCCACAACAACTGTTACATCATTGAAGTTTTTAGCAGCCGAACGTAACATTGAAGGACCACCGATATCGATATTTTCAATTTTATCTTCATGCGTTGCACTTGGATTTTGAATCGTTTTAGCAAATGGGTATAAGTTAACACAAACTAAATCAATATACTCAATGTTATTTTCTTTAACTTGAGCCACATGATGGGCATCCTCACGTTTTGCAAGCAATCCACCATGAACAAGAGGGTGTAACGTCTTAACGCGTCCTTCTAAAATTTCTGGGAAACCAGTCACTTCATCAATCGCGATAATATTCATTCCTGCATCTTCTAATGCTTTTTTTGTTCCACCTGTTGAAATGATTTCAAACCCGAGTTCCATTAAATTTTGAACGAAAGGTACTAAATTTGTTTTATCAGATACACTAACTAATGCGCGTTTCATATGTTATGCCTCCCTATTTTCTAGTAACTGTTTAATCACACGTGGGTAAAGTTGATGCTCTATTGCATGAATTTTAAATTCAATTTCTTCTTTGGTTTCCAAACCAGTGCGCTTGAAACTTTCTTGATCAATTATTTTACCGGTATCAATACCTGCATCAATATAGTGGACCGTTACTCCCAATATTTTAACGCCATAATTAAAAGCATCTCCAATACCATCTTTACCTGGAAAAGCAGGCAACAAAGCTGGATGAATGTTAATAATACGGCCTTCATACTGATTAAGTAACGTGTCTCCTATAATTCTCATATAGCCAGCGAGCACAATTAAATCTGGATTGATAAGTGATAATTGATTGCAAATTTCAAGTTCAAAAGCTTTTTTGCTATCGTATGCCTTTGGATTGAAGACGAATGTCGGAATATTTAATTTAGAAGCTCTTTCTATACAATACGCTTGTGGTTTGTCGCACACGAGTAGTGCGACTTCACAGTGACGTCCGTGTAATTGATCCACGATTGTTTGAAAGTTGCTTCCGCTTCCTGATGCAAAGACAACTATTTTTTTCATACGAATGAAACTCCTTCACCTTTTACAACGTTCCCGATTATATGAGGGGTTTCGCCTGCTTCTGTTAATGCAGTCATGGCTTGGTGTGCGTCTTCTTTAGAAACGATGATTAGCATTCCAATTCCCATATTGAAGACGTTATACATTTCACGCTCATCTAAATTTCCAAGTGTTTTTAAATAGTCATAGACTTTTGGCATTGGGTAAGAATTTTTATTAATGACAACGCCATGCCCT
This sequence comes from Turicibacter sp., assembly GCA_051646305.1. GTDB lineage: Bacteria > Bacillota_I > Bacilli_A > MOL361 > Turicibacteraceae > Turicibacter. The sequence goes on along the minus strand of JBOFCV010000287.1, from coordinate 5,000 downwards.
GCTGGTAGTGTACGAGGGATATTTTCGTCGAATCCACCACCTGTGATGTGGGCCATTCCGTGAACGTCAACTGATTTTAATAATGAAAGAATCGGTTTAACGTAAATTTTTGTTGGTGCTAAGACTGCCTCTTTTACCGTCATTCCAAGTGTTTCATCATAAGCATCTAGGTCCACGTCGTTATCTTTGAATAAGATTTTACGAACTAATGAGTATCCGTTTGAGTGAATTCCACTTGATGATAACCCGATTAACACGTCACCTTCTACTACTTTTTCACCTGTGATTAGTTTATCTTTTTCAACGACACCGACTGCAAATCCTGCTAAATCATAGTGTCCATTTTCATACATATCAGGCATCTCAGCTGTTTCTCCCCCGATTAGAGCAGCACCTGCCTGTTCGCAACCATTAGCAACACCGGCAACAATTTCTTCAATTTTAGCTGGTTCATTTTTACCAACAGCTACGTAATCTAGAAAATATAACGGTTCTGCTCCTTGAACGACGATATCATTGACACACATAGCGACGCAGTCAATTCCGATTGTATCGTGTTTATCTGCCATAATCGCAACCATTAATTTGGTTCCAACTCCATCTGTTCCTGAAACTAGCACAGGTTGTTTATAGTTAAGTGATGATAGGTCAAACATGGCTCCAAAAGAACCGATTCCAGAAAATACCCCTGGACGATTTGTTTTTGCTATATGTTTTTTGATGCGATTTACTGATTCATATCCGGCTTCTAAACTTACTCCTGATTGTTCGTATGCTTTACTCATATTAGACGTTGTTGTCAATCAGTGAATTTGATTCACATGGCCTTGATTGACAAACAACACACCTCCTCATAATTCTTTTAGATTTTTTCTCAGCATTTCACACTTATTTTTCTCTTCAGTTACTTAATTTCTTTATTTGCACATTTCACATCATCGTATAAATATGTTGGATACTCTCCGTTGAAACAAGCAACGCATTGACCACAGTTTTTCCCAAGTGATTGAGCGCGTCCAACGCCTTTTGTTAATCCATCTACTGATATAAATGCTAATGAATCTGCCCCAATAATTTCTTTAATTTCTTCGGTTGTATGAGACGCTGCAATTAATTCATCATATGTTGAGAAATCAACCCCGTAAAAACATGGATATTTAATTTCAGGTGAGGCAATTCTTACGTGAACTTCGTGAGCTCCAGCTTCGCGTAACATATCAACCATTCGGCGTGATGTTGTGCCACGAACGATTGAGTCATCAATTAAAATAACGCGTTTATCTTTGACGATTGAACGAACGGCTGATAATTTCATTTTCACCCCTTGTTCGCGTAGAGCTTGTGAGGGTTGAATGAAGGTACGTCCAATATATTTATTTTTGATCATTCCAATTTCGAATGAAATATTTGCTTCTTCAGCATATCCGATTGCAGCACTTAATCCTGAATCGGGAACTCCAACGACGATATCAGCCTCTACTGGCGCCTCTTGTGCTAAGACGCGTCCACAGTTTTTACGTGCTTGATGAACATTAATTTCTTCGATATCACTATCTGGGCGTGCAAAGTAAACATACTCCATACTACACATGCTTTGATCACTACAAACTGCATAACGATCACTTTTCATCCCATCTAAATCGATACGGATAACTTCCCCCGGCATGACATCGCGTAAATAAGTTGCACCGATCACATCAAAAGCGCATGTTTCAGAAGCCACAACAATTCCTTTATCACCAATACGACCAAGTGATAACGGGCGCAATCCGAATTTATCTAAAGCAATATACATTTCATTTTCTTTTAATAATAAGAAAGCAAAAGCGCCTTCGATGTATAATAATGATTCTTTTAATGCATCCATGGTAGCGCCGCGTTGGCGTTTTAATAAATGAGCTAAAATTTCAGAATCTGAAGTAGTTTGGAAGATACTACCTTCATTTTCAAGATAAACTTTTAGCTTATTTGCATTAACTAAATTTCCATTATGACAAAGACCTAGTGGTCCTGCTTGTGAGTGGAATAAAAATGGTTGAACATTCATGATTCCACCACCACCAGCTGTTGAGTAACGAACATGACCAATGGCATGAATTCCTTTGATACGCTCTAAATCTGTTGGCATGAAGACATTACGGACAAGTCCTTCACCTTTATGTTGACGCATCGTTTGTCCATCACTTGTTACGATTCCGGCACCTTCTTGCCCGCGATGTTGCAGGGCATGAAGTCCATAATACGTTAATTCTGCAGCATTTTCATGATTAAAAATCCCGAAAACCCCACACTCTTCATTCATTTTATTATCAAAAAACTGATCTAATTCAGACATCTCTCTCACCCTATCGACTCACGCGGTTTAAAATTTCAATGTATGCTTCTTCTACATTTCCAAGGTCACGACGGAAACGGTCTTTATCTAACTTTTCATTTGTTTCTTTATCCCATAGACGGCATGAATCGGGTGAAATCTCATCTGCTAAGACGATTTCTCCATCACTTGTACGTCCAAATTCAATTTTGAAATCGATTAAACGGATTCCTTGTGCATCGAAGAATGCTTTTAATAATTCATTGATTTTTAATGTCATTTCTTTAATTTTAGCTAACTCCTCATAAGTTGCTAATCCTAAAGCTACGGCATGGTCATCATTAATTAATGGATCTCCGTACTCATCATTTTTATAGCATAATTCATAAATAACGTTACTTGGAACGGTTCCTTCTTCGATTCCTAAGCGTTTTGCCATGCTTCCAGCAATCATATTACGAATAATAACTTCTAATGGAATAATATCAACCTTATGACATAATTGATCACGGTCGTTTAATTTTTCAATTAAGTGAGTACGAATTCCACTTTCTTGTAACATTTCAAAAATAATAGTTGTGATGGCGTTATTTAAAATCCCTTTATTAGCGATGCTTGATTTTTTTACCCCATTGAATGCTGTTGCATCGTCTTTGTAATGCATAATCACTTTTAGTGGATCTTTTGTTGCATAAATTTGTTTTGCTTTTCCCTCATATAATAATTCGCACGCTGTATTCATATAAATACCCTCCAAGTTAGTTTATCTCTCATACTTTTTGTATCTATTAAATTTATTGATTAAGAAGTTTTAGATGCGGTCCTCATCGCATCTAAAACTTTTTTATATTACTTAAAGTATTTAACACCATCTACGAAGATTTTTTGATCGTAGTTTCCAGGGATATTTTTGAAGATTTGATCCCCCATACGTTCTGAGTGACCCATTTTCCCAAATATTTTTCCATCTGGTGATGTGATTCCTTCGATTGCTGCAATTGAAGCATTTGGATTATAAATTCCATCCATTGTTGGATTTCCGTTAGAATCAACATATTGAGTTGCAATTTGGCCGTTTGCAATCAATTGTGCGATCATCGCATCATTTCCAACGAATTTTCCTTCTCCATGAGAAATCGCAACGTTGTGGATATCTCCAACATTTGATGAAGCTAACCATGGCGATTTATTTGATGAGATTCGTGTTGAAACAATTTTAGACATATGACGATTACTGTTGTTCTTTGTCAAGGTTGGCGACTCTTCTGTAATCAAACCGAATTTCCCATATGGTAATAATCCTGATTTAATTAACGCCTGGAACCCATTACAAATCCCTAAAATTAATCCGTCTCGTTCTAATAATTTTTCAATGCTTTCTTTGATTTGTTCGTTCATTAATACGGATGTGATGAATTTTCCTGATCCATCTGGCTCATCCCCGGCACTGAATCCACCTGATAACATAAGGATTTGTGATTGATCGATGTGAGCTGCCATGCGTTTAATTGACGCTTCGATATCTTGGTGATTTTGATTGCAGAAGACATCGATAATGGCGTTAGCTCCAGCACTTTCGAAGGCACGGGCTCCATCATACTCACAGTTTGTTCCTGGAAATACAGGTAAAAATGCTTGTGGTGTTCCGTTGATTGGCGATGTTTTGATGATTGTATTTTTATAATCGATAACTGGTGCACCGTCTGAATCAGCTTTAACTGCTTCAGGATAAAGGTTGGTATATGGTTCTTGCCAGGCGTTGATACAGTCTTGAATCGTGATAACTTCTTGATTGATCACGATGATTTGCTCGTTCGTTGTTTTCCCTAGTAAATGGGCTTGATCAAATAGTAAGGGACGATCTGATTCAACAACGATTGAACCTGGTTCTAAATTGAATAAGTCATAACCTGTTTTGATGTTCGCTCCGATTTTATTACCAAAACTCATTTTGGCGATGGCTTCAGAGATTCCACCTTGTTTAACGGTGAAGGCTGATTTAATATGTCCTAGTGTCACCATGTCATAGATAAAATCAAAGTTTTCTTTTAATTGATCGATGTTTGGCATTAAATCTTTAGTTGGTGTATGTTTGATTAAATAAATAAAGTGGTCTGGTGCTTTAAATTCCGATGAGATAATTTTATTTGCTTTTTCAGTTTGAACAGCGAATGAGATAAGTGTTGGTGGGACATGTAATTCCTCAAATGATCCACTCATACTATCTTTTCCACCGATTGCTGGTAAACCAAATCCTTTTTGAACATAAATGGTTCCAAGTAAAGCAGCAAATGGTTGTCCCCAGTTTTTAGGATCTTTTTCTAAACGACGGAAATACTCTTGGAATGAGAAACGAATTCCTTGCCACTTTCCTCCGAGTGCCACGATTTTTGCCATTGATTCAACAACTGCATAAGCTGAACCGTGGAATGGTGACCAAGCTGTCAGATTTGGATTATAACCGTAAGTTAAGATACTTGCTGTATTTGTTACCCCATGACGAAGCGGAATTTTGTGTACACTACCTTCTGTCTCAGTTAATTGGAATTTTCCACCGTATGGCATTAATACCGTAGTTGCTCCAATTGTTGAGTCAAACATTTCCCCCATTCCTTGCATTGATGCAACGTTTGGTTGTTTTAAATTATTTAAGAATTTTTCTTTAATTGTTTTTCCGGCAACAGAA
>JBOFCV010000225.1:0-10599 GCA_051646305.1 Turicibacter sp. | reverse complement strand
CTTTAGAAGAAGGTCAAAAAGTTTCTTTCGATATCACAGAAGGTAACCGTGGAGCTCAAGCTTCTAACGTTGTTAAATTATAATTTTTAACACAATGAATTAAACAATAAAAGCTGTTGACACCTGTCAACAGCTTTTTAATGTATTTATCTGACTGAATGGTATTTCACCTATTTAATATACGCCTACATTTTCACTTTTATTATTGTATTTTTAACTGGGAATAATATCTACTCGTATGATGCAATACTTGAGTGGCAAAAAGAAGGAGGAGAAAAATGAAATTCAACAACATTCACCATGTTGCGATTATTTGTTCAAATTATGATGTTTCTAAAGCGTTTTACACGGAACAACTCGGGCTAGAAATTATTAAAGAAACATTTCGCGAAGAGAGAAACTCATATAAGTTAGATTTAAAAATCGGGGATAGTCAAATTGAGTTATTTTCATTTGTAAATCCTCCGACAAGAGTTAGTCATCCGGAAGCATGTGGCCTTCGCCATTTATCATTTCAAGTAGATGACATCAAACAGGCATCTGATGTATTACAAGCAAAGGGCATAGCGGTTGAGGCGATACGGGTAGATGAAATGACAGGTAAAAAATACACATTCTTCAAAGATCCGGACGATTTGCCTTTAGAGTTATATGAAAGATAAAGAGTAATAAAAGACAATTTTCATCATGAGGGAGTGAAAGAAATGGAAAAAAGAATAAATTTAACAAAGGGGCCTATTACAAGTACCTTAGTAAAACTTGCTTTACCGATCATGGGGACACAGTTTATCCAAATGGCTTACAATATGACGGACATGATTTGGATTGGTAGAATTGGTAGTGGGGCTGTTGCAGCCGTAGGGACAGCCGGTTTCTTCACTTGGTTAGCCATGGCATTTATTATGATTTCAAAAATTGGTGCTGAAATAAAAGTCTCTCAATCCATAGGTTCACATGCAATCAAGGACACTAAGAGTTACATCGTGAGTGCTTTACAGATTAATGTGGTTTTAGCCATCGTTTATATGTTTATATTACTCTTATTTAAAACACAACTCATTGGATTCTTTAATTTATCAGACTTAGAAGTGGTCCAAATGGCAGATACGTATTTAGTTGTTATGGCATTGGGGATGTTATTTTACTTCATTAATCCCGTCTTTACTGCCATTTTTAATGGGGCAGGAGATAGTAAAACCCCCTTTATTATTAATACAATTGGGTTAGTTTTTAATATTATTTTTGATCCTATTTTAATTCTTGGTTTTGGACCGATTCCTGCAATGGGGGTGTTTGGCGCAGCCATTGCAACAGTAGTAGCCCAAATTATTGTCAGTGTGTTCTTTGTTATAGCCATGAAGAAAAATAAATCTGAATTTTTAAAGATTAATGTTTTCCAAAAACCTGAGTGGATGTATATGAAGACACTTTGTAAAATTGGATTGCCAGGAGCTATTCAAAGTGGGTTGTTTACTATTTTCTCAATGGTCCTAGGTCGCATTGTCGCAGCGTATGGTCCGATTCCAATTGCTGTTCAGAAAGTAGGTTCACAGATTGAAGCTATTTCATGGATGACAGCGGGTGGTTTTTCAACAGCATTAGGTGCTTTCGTCGGACAAAATTATGGTGCTAGGCAGTTAGAACGCATTGAAAAAGGATATAAGGCCACAATGGGATTAGCCATTGTTTTAGGTACATTTGCGACGATTCTTTTAATTGGATTTGGTCGACCCTTGTTTAGTTTCTTCTTGCCTGAGGCTGATGCAATTGAACAAGGGAATGTTTATTTGCAAATTCTTGGTGTCTCTCAATTATTTATGTGCGTGGAAATTACAACACAAGGGTTATTTAATGGACTTGGACGGACATATATTCCATCAATTATCAGTATTATCATAACAGGAAGTCGTATTCCGCTCGCTTATTTCTTAGCACAACCTCATATTTTAGGGATTGATGGTGTATGGTGGGCCATTACGATGACAAGTATTGCGAAAGGGATTATTTTAGTCGGGGTGTATTACTACTTGAAAAGACGTAAAAAAATGTATGGGTCTTTAGATGAAGAAGGAAGTGCTACGCCGTTAGACAAAGTTCTGGTTTAATAGTATTGTTAATTATATTAAAAGAAGAGTACGCCAATCATGCGTGCTCTTTTTTGATGGAGTTTATATGTCCGGAATGTCACATTAATAAGGGAGGGAACAAATAGGATTTTTGTTATTAGGTGGAAAAACCTGTTTTTAAAAAAGAAGAAGAGGTCTAGTAAATAAAAAAAGGCGTTTTAGGTATTAGGGGGGAATTACTTGTACAACCGTAGGCTTATTTGATAAAATAAAAGAAAGCTAAAAGAGAAGTGGTGATGGACAATGAAAGTATTAATGACGGATTTATTTTTAAATACGATTCCCTTAGGAAAAGAGGCATATGTGTTAGATAAGTTAACCCTTTTTGTGAGAGAATATAAAGAAAGTAAATTTGATATGTCAGCCGTGCCATTGGGTTTCTCTGTTCGTGAAATTAAAGGGAATAAACATCATCGTATTTTCAAATTAAGAATTAACAAAGGGGATCGTATTCTTTATACCTTTAGGCCTGATTGTCTACGTAGTGAATTTAAAGATGCCATTATCTTTTTGAATTATTGCCATCATGATAAGCAAATCTTACAAGGGAAGCAAATCAAGCTTAAGTCTGATAAATGGGTTGCTTTGGAAGAAGAGGAAGAAGAAGTTTTTGACCAACAACTTGATATGACATATGAAGCATTTGATTATGATCCCAATGTCATCATCACACGGATTGTCAATATAGAAACGATGAGAGAATTTGCACAGCGAAAAGATGAAAAAGCTGTTTATTATTTAAATGATGAACAATACAGTTGTTTACAAACTCACGGAACGCCAACATTTATTTTTGGGAGTGCAGGTAGTGGAAAGACGACGATTAATATTCATAAAGCTTATGTTTTAGCGCAGGAACATTTGAAAATTGGCTATTTCACCTATTCTAACTATCTTGTTCAAGATGCCTTAAAACATTTTCAAAGAATACAGGTTGAATATGAAACTCCTTTTACGAGTGAGCAATCTAAACGTGTTGAATTCCAACATTTTAATACGTATTTGGGAGTTGTGACGCAAAAACATCAGGTGATTCACTATGAGCAGTTTAAAAAGTGGATGATTGAAAATCAACCGAGTTTGTTAAAACAGTTGACTTTATCACCTTATGAGATTTGGAAAGAAATTCGTGGCTTAATCAAAGGAATGATTCCAAAAGAATGGTTAGATTATCGATTTGACTTACTACAATTAAATGTAACAGCGGATGTGGTTGAAAACATGGTTTTAAAAAAACTTGGAATCATTCAAGGTGGCGCGTTATATTTAAATGCTCAACGTATCTATGAAGCCAAAAAACACTATATGGATGCCGTCACCTTAAGTGCTGTTGAACTCATGCATAGGTACTTAGAACAGTATATGATGGATCATCCACTCATTGACAAGGACACGTATCTAATCCTTGATGAGCAGTATTGTCAATATGATAAAAAGGTTCGGACCATCATCTATGAAGTAGCACAAAAATATCAGGTCTGGTTAGCACTAACAGGGAATATTGATGAAAATGACTTGGCGCGTTATTTTTTAAAAGCACTTGTTCAACAAGAGGTAAAATGTTTCGATTATATTATCGCGGATGAGATTCAAGATTTAACAGAGATTCAAATTTATTGTTTGCTGTTACTTGTTAAAAATAGAAATAATATTTTATTTAGTGGAGATTATAATCAAACCATTCGTCCCACGTATTTTAACACCGGGCGAATCGAGAGTCTATTAAAGACCAGTAACCTCCACGGTGAATTTGAAAAACATTTGTTGCTGAGAAATTACAGAAGTTCTGAAAATATTGTGGCACTTGCTAATGAGATTGTGAAATTAAGAATAGATACATTCGGACGATATAAAAGTAATGATTATTTTGAAGAACCAGTCAGACCCTTAACCCATCCTGTGATGTATTTAAATCCAACACCTAAAAACACGCTAGCCATGCTTCAAACAGCGATTAAACGACATTATGTAGGGATTGTTGTGCCCGACAATGAACAAAAAGCAAAACTCGAAGCTTGGTTAGGGTGTAAGGGTACTTTATTTACGGTGGAAGAAATAAAGGGAATAGAAAAAGATTATATTGTTTGCTATAATATTATGTCCTCACACCATAAGGAATGGGAAGAAATCATGAGTGGGAGTAAAAAAATGGCTCAAAAGGAGCGCTATTATTTTAATTTACTGTACGTTGCCTTAACGCGTGCGCGTCATCAACTGTGCTTTATTGAAGAAAAGATGCCGTCAAATTTGTACGAAAAAATTCAAAAAAACTTTGAATTTATTGCTGAATTTGATGAAGTATCGATGAATTTAAATGAACTGTCAACGGATAATCAATTTTATAAAGAAGCACAGTTGTATGAGCGCCGTGAACTGTATGAGCAAGCGATTGCTGCCTATACGCGCTGTGGATTAGAGGGGGCATTAGTTGATATTAAGCGTTGCGAAGCGTTGCAAATAGCAAACCTTGGGAATTATTATGAAGCGGGAATTGAATTGATGAAAATCAAGGAGTATGAACGTGCAGGTCAATTCTTTTTACAAGGTGAAGACTATCTTCTTTATTTAAAGGCGTTGGTTTATGCCAATGAAAGTTTTGAGATGATTGAAGCCATGTTTTCTGATTTTGGAATTATGGTGATTCCGTTTGTTTTAAATCAACCTAAAAAAGTGACGTGGCTTAAGCAATTTAATGCCATTTATATAAAACATATAACAAAACAAATGAAGGTGGCTGATGAAATGATCGCCCACATAGAAGAAATGAAATAAGGGAGGAGGGTCCTCGTGGAACCTGAATTTATTGAATTAATGCAAACCTTTCAAAAAACAGGAACACGCCTAACGACACTTAATCAAACAATTATCGGATTTAAAGAAATCCTTAATAAACTTCGATTTGATTTAGATGCAATGGTTGAGCTCGTCGAGTTAGAAGGGATTGTTGACTTAGCTAATCAATCAACAAAAGCCTTAACGACATTTAATACAACGTTTTTAGAAATTAATCAAACCCATGAAAGATTGTTAGACTTAGAACAAACAACGATTAACTATCGTGAACTCGTCGCTAAAATAGAGACACAATTAGAGGTTTCAGTTCATGACCAATTAGCGAAGGTAGAGTCAACTGTCAAAAGACAAATAGATCAATTAAGAAAACAGATGATGGAAGAATCAGCCCCACAATTTTTGAGTGGTGAGTTGAGTCAATTTGCACTTGTAAGTGGGCATTATCTGTACTATAAAAATCCAAACCAACCCAAAATGCTTTCAATACGTAGTTTGCTAACCGATGAAATCATAAACGTCGAAGAGATGCAGGTTGAAAAAATTCAACAAGTTAATCACCAGATTTTTGTATTAAATGAAATGGACAGATGTCTTTATTTAATCGACAAGCAATCTAAAAATCTAGTCTGTGAGAATGTGACGTTTAATTTTATCATTAAAGGGTTTGAACTGTATGAACTGGTAGATCATCAGTTGATTAAACGCCATCTATTAACTAAACAACAATCAGTTGTAGCAGAAGATGTGAGACAGTTTGACATTTCTCAGGATGTTTTAATTTACGAACAACACAATCAAATTCATTATTTAAAAATTCAATAAAAGGATTGCTAAACAAAAAAACCGTCATTTATGGCGGTTTTTTTAAAATTCTATTAGATCTGACTGTTTATCTTAACCTCAATTTTTATCAAGACAGAAATAAAAAGAGTAAAGCAGGGGGAAAAGAGACACTCTGCTTTACTCTTTTTAAATCGCCTCAGGTTGGAGAATAGTCGTTATCACATTTAAAGAGAATAGGAAAAATAATAACAAATTTAAATGAAAGTTATCCATTAGTTGTTGGAATAAATGGGATAATACGCGCTGCAACATTTTGCATGGTTAACGTCTGAAGATATATTTTACCAGGACCTGTTAATTTTGTAAGAAATAGTCCTTCGCCACCAAAGAAGATGTTTTTAAATCCCTTAACTGTTTCTATTTCATATGAGACCTGATTTTCAAAAGCGACTACATTACCTGTATCAACTTTTACAATTTCACCAACATCAAGATGACGTTCCACTACGCTTCCAGCACATTCAATAAATACTTTTCCCTCACCACTTATACGTTGAAGAATAAATCCTTCACCACCAAAAAGTCCAGCAGAGAATTTTTTAGTCCAAACGACACTTAAATCAATTGAGGGTTGACCTACTAAAAATGCATTTTTTTGACATACCCATTGATTGTGTCGGTTGATATCAAGTTCGATAATTTTGCCTGGAAATGTAGATGCAAATACGACTTCTTGATTGGGTTTGTGCGCAGTATAGGTTGCCATAAAAAGAGATTCCCCTGAAAACATGCGTCCAATTCCTTTCATTAAACCACCTTTTAGGTTTGTTTCCATAGTTACTCCTGCATCCATCCAAGCCATTCCACCAGATTGCGTATAAACACTTTCTCCTTGATTTAAGCGAATTGAAACACCAGGGAAGTCATTTCCAAAAATAGTTGTATCCAACGTTATCATCCTTTCACTGTCATAATTATATAGGTAACATAACATATCTTTATTTATTAAACAAGTGATAAATTAGAACTAAGGGGTAGGGTGGGGGTTACTTTAAATAAGCTAAATAATAACCCAATAATCCATCGACCATCCGACCATAACTTTTGATGCCATCTTCAACGCCATTTAGTTTTAAATAGGTATTGTTTACATTGCTAGAAATCACTTCCACAGGCCCTTCATATTTTGACCAAAAATCACTTCGATCATTTATATCGTGACGGACTTGTGAAGATAGTTTTTGATTTAAGGCTGTTAATCGGTCACGGTCTTCTTTTGCTAAGGCATTGTTGACATAGGTAAGGGCGTTGGCGTATCCTGCATATTGAAAGGCTTCATCTGGATGTGAAATACACGTGATAAAAGCAATGAGGTTGGCCTCATCTTCACTGGCATAGCCACGCTGGTGTGCCATTTCATGCATGGTCGTAAATAATAGCGTCACATCCGGAACGGCGATATTCACATTAGCCTCACCTGTGAAGGGTGAATAAATACCTGTTATCATCGTATAATTCATGAGTTTAGATAACATAATTGGTTTTGGATTGCCGTAAGTTCCTGCTAAGGTGTTAAATGTTTTGGCGGCTTCTAGATATCCCTTTGGTGCCGCTTTGAAGATATCTTGATAGGAACCATCATACTTAAACACACCAGATTCATCCTCAGAAACTAAAAGGCGGGTTTCATTTGATTTTGCAATAAGATAATCATACAAATCAATGAGGTCGTTTTTTGAAGGTGTTTGATTATCAAAATTTGCAGTTTCTTGAAAGGGTAGACGATGATAATTAAAGCCCCAACCTAATAAAAATACAACGTATAGAATAAGGGCACAGACTGCTAAGTTTGCCACGCTCTTACCTAATAGGATTAATCGTTGAGTTGGGATCGCCATTATTTTACCAACGACTAAGACCAGATAGCCAATTGTGCCTATGATTAAAAGTGAAACTAATAGTTCAAATAAGGAAAAAGGAAAAAGGCCATTCAAAGTACTTAAGAGTTGGATAAAGGATTTGTTGAGTGAGGTGGAGTAGTAAGTCTCTACTAGCTCAGGGTGATATTGAATCATGTAGTTAACTAAGATGACAAAAAGAGATAGTAGGATTAGTAACCGTTTATAAAGTATTTTCATAAAAGCCCCCTGATAGCTGTTTGAATATAAGATGATTATACTAAACATTGTGTTATAAGCGTGAGAATTAAGTAAAAGGAATAAAAAAAACAAACGAAGCACATGACTCCGTTTGGTAAATCACTAGTCGGCTATTTTATTTAATAAATCGAGTGTATGATTGACAGTAATATTCAGTTGTTCTTGTTCTGTGATAGTAGCTTGGCCATCTCCATTTTGAGGCCCGTAGCTACCAAATTGAGCATGATTTCCGCCGATGATTTCAATGAATTGTGTATTAGCTTGTAGGAGCCTATCGGATTGGATGATTTTGGTCATATCAGCTACTTTATCTTCTGATCCCCACAAAGAAATCACAGAGATATCTTTCTCTTTCAAGACATCATCTGTTGGATACGAGGCATACAATGCCACCCCTTTTATAGAATCGTGAGTTGCGGCGAAGTTTACAGCCATTACCCCTCCTAGTGAATGACCACCAATCACCCAGTTTTCAATGTGATCAAATGAATCGATAACGGCTTGTGCTGCATTCGCATCTAAAACAGCTAAATTAAATGGCATTGGAACAATAACGACTGTATAGCCGTTCTGTGCAATAAGGCGTGCAAGTGGGGAATAAGAAGTGGGCTCAACTAGTCCACCAGGATATAGAATAAAGCCCGTATTCTTGACTTCGCCAATAGGTGTAAAGACTAATAAATCATCTTCATTTATCGCAACCATTTGATTGGTTACCATTGCTTGAAGAGCAGTTTGTGTTGGTTCATAGGATTGATTTGTCCAAAAGTAAAGCCCCCCTACAAAAATGAGGATAACTCCACCGGTGATTGAGACAAGACATAGGATTATCTTTTTAGTTTTAGACATTATAAAATCCCCCTTATAGGATAGTTAAATTAAATTATAACATGGTAGTAAAAGGTATACAACGTTCTCATTTTTAATTATAAAATCAACACTTACCGTTTTTAGGTATTTGAAGCATTTAATAGGTCCCCTCAAGTATTTTATGATACAATTAGTCGATTTTATGATAAAATGAAGGATAGAAAACTATTTATTTGATTGTAGTGATCTTTTGTTACTTGATGTTTACACAAACAGAAACTGCCGCAAAAAACATTAGTTTTTGTTGAGACAGGATTAAACAAATGTTGGTTAATCCTAGTTAGAAGGATAGAAAATACGAGGATCTAAATCATTGAAATGATAAACATAGGAGTGAGATCATGACAAAAATATTCAATGGACGTGAAACAGAATTACTAGCACCGGCAGGAACATTTGAAGACTTTAAAGCGATTTTACATAGTGGGGCAGATGCTTTTTATATGGGTGGAAAAAACTTTAATATGCGTATGCACCGTAAAGAGCATAATTTTACAAATGAAGAATTAGAACTCGCGATTCAAATGGCACATGAAGTCGGAAAAAAAGTCTATATTACGTTTAATAATATGATGAGTAGTGAAGAACTTATACAAGCCCGTGAGTATTTACTGTTTTTAGAAAGTGTCAAACCAGACGCTTTAATTATTCAAGACTTTGGTGCGGTCAAATTTATTAAAGATAATGGTTTAGATATTGAAATGCATTTGAGTGTGATGGCAAATGTCCACAATGTATCCATGATAAAGGCTGCAAAAGAATTAGGGGTAACACGCGTTGTGACCTCAAGAGAAATGACATTGAATGATATTAATCATTTTGTCAAAGCCGTGCCAGAAATGGAATATGAATATTTTGTCCATGGTGATATGTGTGTTGCGCATGGTTCGCAGTGTCACATCAGCGGGATGTTATTTGGTAAAAGTGGAAGCCGTGGCCGCTGTATGAAGCCATGCCGATGGGCGTTTAAAGAAGAAGAAAAGACAGTTTATCCAATGGCTGTTAAAGATATGTCATTATTTGATTACATTCCCGAGTTATTAATGTCAGGGGTTAACTCATTTAAAATTGAAGGTCGTATGCGTAGCAGTGAATTTTTAATCAATATCATCAATAATTATCGCTATGCTATTGATCGTTTTATTGAAGACCCAACAGGCTATATGACCAATGACCGAGCGAGTCAATATTTATTTGATAACCGTGCTAGAAATATGTCCCAAGCCTTTGCTTTTGGAAAGCCTGGTGCTAAGAATATAGATTTTGATGGAGCACGTGAACCCCGTATTTTTAGTAAACCAATAGAAGAGCTTGAAATTAATAAAGATCGTATTGATCGTGCTAAGTCTGTCTTAAAACAAAGTAACAAGCCGTTATTAGCTGTAAAAGTTAATAACCTAGACGCTTTTAAAAAGGCATGTGATAATGGGGCTGACTTGCTTTATTTAGCTGGTGAGGTCTTTACACCTGATCGCCCATTTAGAAAACAAGATATTCGTGAAGCAGTTGAGTATGCTGTTGGGAAAAAAGTATATTATGTATTACCTAAGATGACATATGAACGTCAAATGCTTGAATTATCATTTTTAGTCCCCGAACTTAAATCATTAGGAGTCGTTGGTGTTATCGTTGGAAACTTAGGAGAACTACATGAGTTTTATGATGAATCCCTTGAATTCCGCGGTGACTATAATTTAAATGTCTATAACACAACAAGTGCAGATTTCTATCAAGAACAAGGCTTAAGCAGTGTGACTTTATCTATTGAGGCAACAGCTGACATTATGAAAAATGTGTTAACAAAATCAAATGTACCCGTTGAAGTCATCGCTCATGGTGCACCAGATGCGATGTATCTAGAACATTGC
>JBOFCV010000221.1:0-3516 GCA_051646305.1 Turicibacter sp. | reverse complement strand
AATCCGTTTAATGTGTAGGGGTGACACCCAACTACAAACACCTATCTCTCTTATTTTTTCTGTTTGAAAAAATATTATTTCATGATTCAATGAAACAACAAATGGGTAATTTCTCTTTTTAGAAAAATATTTTTTCATCTTCTTATCAAATTCTGATGTGTCTTCTAGCTGAAAATTTCGGCTTTCATTCAAGATAGCGAGAGGATCTTTCGTCACAATAAACTTATAATCGTGTTCAACTACATATGTGTTTATTTTATGATTTTTTCAATTTTTAAATGGGACTAATGCCATTGTCCTTTCATTTACAAAATACCGACTTTTTTCACTCAAAATTTCCATTCTTATTCCCCCATTCTTGTTCTAACTATAATAATATCTTTTTTTCTTCCAAAAATATACATAAAAAGTGTTTTATTCCACATTTTGGAATGAAACACGCGTTAATTGTTTTTCTAGAATTAAGTTCTACCACCCTAATACGTCGTCTCATCTATCATTTTTTTCTCATTTAATCTATGCCATAGAAAATGACGATGATTCTTCGGTATAGGAATGCCGTTAGATTCATATAGTGGTGTTAACTACCAGTTCCATTATCTTTTATTCTAGGGAGGAATAATCTTGAGATACAAACTAGTCGATCCATCATATTGTGCAACTGTCGATCTAACTTATCATAAGCACGCCATTCGTGAAGGGATAAAAACATTGAAACCCGATGCCATCATCCAAATTAACCGTTACGACTTTGAGATAGAGAATGCTGATTTACAGACCCTTAATTTAACTCAATTAAGTACTGAAATATCCAATCGTGATTCCTACTTAAATTCTTTATATGCAACTTATTACCTCAAAAAAGAAAGTGGTGAAGTCCTGCTCCAACCTCTTTTATTTAAACCTATTATGAATTAATCATGATCAAACAAATCAGACTCATGAAGCTTCATTAAAGGAATTCCAATGGTGATAACAGTCCCATCAAATTTATCTTCAAATTCTTTGAACACTTGTTTATGACTATCGTAGTAGCCAAGTCCTGACAAAATCCACAAAAAACCATTCGCATGCCTGATACTTTCTTCAATCATCGATAAACCAATTCCACCAGCACCCACACTACTATGACCGTTAAAACACCCCCACTGAATCGCTTCATACTGCTTTATTAAATTCAAAGTTTTAAAAACTTTTGGCACATTATCATAAAATGTATTCCCCTTATTTACGATGCTTAAATATAACCAGTCTTGATTTAAATTACAATACCCACACATATAAATCTTTAGATTTTCATTTTGACTATGTCTTGTTGCATTTTCAAATAATTCTATTGCCCGTGATAGGATGAACTGACTTGAATCGCTTGGTAAAAAACTCAGTTCTTGTGTTAAATATTCCAAGAAATTATCTTTTTCTACCTGATTAAACGTCTGATAACTGATGTAATGACAGGGCGTTTTTGTTTGGGTTCTGATAAACTGATAGTCGTACAGTAGTTTCTTAATTTTAGGTTTCATCTCGATTAGGACGATGGTATTTCCTTGGGGTTTTGCATCATCTAGAATACAGCCAAGTATTGCTAATATATTGGGTTGAATGAAGACGGTTTGACTAAATGAAACACGAATCATGGTATTTTTAAATGTCTTGAGCTGATTATTTAATTGTGTCAGATAGCTCATAGATTGCTCATGATTCCAAAGTTTTTTTGGTAATTTTATTGTTATTTCATTCTGTAATGGTTTCATGGGTACACCTCCTTTAGTTCTTCTATCTTTACTTACGCATAAAATTGTTATTTTCCTTTTTTATACGTGAAAACAATATAAAAAGTGGATGTATCACTAACGATACATCCACTTCTTATATTAATTTTTTTTTATTTTCCCTAAAATTTTACTAATTAAATTAGGTTTTTTATATTCAATTGGCTCTGCTGGCTCTATTGGGAGATTACTATAAATTTTAAATGGATTTTCAACAAATAACGTATTAGCTTTTTGACTCCCTTCAAGTGTTACGACGTGTGCTAATGCTTGTTGCATTTTGGGTGATCGTCTTCTCGTACTATGGGCATCAGTTGCTACTAGTTGAGCCATATTATGCTCAATTAAGATCATAGCTGTTTCTTGGACTTTCGTTCCAAACGCACCAATAATACTTCCCATGTTAATCTGACATAGCGCCCCTATACTTAAATATTTTAATAATAAATTAGGATCCTCTATAATCATCGGATATCGTTCTGGATGCGCAATAATTGGCGTAATTCCCATTAGCTTTAGTTCGTAGATAACATCTTCTGCATAAATTGGAATATCATTCATCGGAAATTCAAGTAATAAATAGTTGCTATCATTTAAAGTTGAAACTTCTTCTGTTTCTACAAGTTTTGGCAAATCGGGTGTTAAATAGACTTCATGTCCCAATCCTATAGTTAACTTGATATTAGCTAGTTCTAGTTCTTTATTCACTTGCTTAACAACTTCTGTTAATTGTTTTTTATTTAAATAGTCACTGTATTCAATATAATGAGGGGTCGCAATTATATAATGGATTCCTTCTGAAACAGCAATTCTTGCCATTTCTAGTGTTTCTTCCATTGATTTTGAACCGTCATCTACTGAAGGTAAGATGTGACAATGTGTATCAATCATTTTCTCTCTCCTCTTTGAATTACTTTTTCCCTTAAAGTCATTCTGCACAATTTTATAATTAATTTTGATAAATCATCATTTATGATGGAATTCTTATTTTATTTTCAAAAAACCATTTTATATCATTAAACGCAATGGCACTGTTAAATTTTACTGGTGTTATGGAAGAAATTATTATTTGAAAACAGATTTAAAATGAGCAACAGCAATGGTAGGTTTAAACTTTCTTAATCAGTTTAAATATAAACTATTTGATGGCTCATGGTTATCTTGTTTTCAAGCGACTTGGCACAACAAAAGCATGAACTAACAGAAGTGAATCTTTTACATATTACCCTTATTTTATCTCATCTATTTCTTTTAAACAATGATATACACCTATTTATTAACACGACGAATAAGTTAGCGCTTACTAGCTTATACTAAATAAAAATTAGTGAGGTGAATTCTTATGTGTGGGAACAATAAACATTTTCATATAAATCAATTATCAGATAGATGTGAGCTAAAGCAGTTAATGGAAACTAAAAATATATTTCAACCGATTAAACATCCACATGTTTATTCTTGTCCGTGTGGAACATCACTTCAAATTGAGCATACCTATACGATTTGTCCTACCTGTGAAGCAAAATACGTTATTCATCCTAACAGATGCGAACAAAGTGAGTATATTTTAAAAGTTGGGTTAATGTAAAAATCATGTGACCTATATCACATGATTTTTACTCTATCTTTGATATAATCACTAGAGATACTCTATTTAAAATCGAAAGGATGATTATAATGACCGATATGATAAAAATGAAATGTGGATGCGAATTTGAAAATGGGCAAGCTGTTGCTGATAAGG
>JBOFCV010000200.1:0-3297 GCA_051646305.1 Turicibacter sp. | reverse complement strand
AGTGAACAAAGAATTACCACGCTTCTAAAACCTGTTCCCATTTATTCCAATAAAGGTTCAAGTGGCAACTCTCCTATAAAGTTTTAAAAATACTTAAAGCTTTGACCATTCTACTGCGGTCTTCTTCAGTGTTAGGTTTACTTAGCGAGTGAGAACGAGGGATAGTAATTACTTATCCTTTAGGGTTACGGAGAGTAAATCGCCACTTTCACCTTTTTAGTCACTTATTATTGACGTGAGTAAGCATTCATAAGATAATTAAATAGAAAACTATTTGTCGAATAGTGTTGCGTTGCAAACAAGGAGGAGAGCATATGATCGATCATTCAAACTGTGGGATTGGGGCCATTGCCAATCTAAGTGGTGAGTACAGCCACGAAATCATCCAACAAGGGATGACTTTACTAAAATCATTAAGCCACCGCGGAGGAAAATCAAGCGATGGAACCGGCGATGGATGCGGAATCTTAATGCAAATTCCAAATAACTTTTACCAAACCAAACACAACATCACCACACCATTTGCCGTGATGATGACCTTTTTACCAAACAATGATTTAAACCGTGGGGAAGCGGTAGAAAGCATTCAAAACATAGCAACACAATACAAATTACCCATCATTAAAGAAATCGAAGTACCCGTTAACTCAACCATCTTAAAACCAAAAGCTAAGGCCTGTGAGCCAATCGTGATGCAATACATTTTTGATATGACAGATCATGAAGAAGCCATTTTATATACCGTTCGTCGTAAAATAGAACAAGCATGGAAACGTGCACAACTTGCAGATAGCACCTGCTACATTGCGTCATGCTCAACACAAACCATCGTCTACAAAGGGCTATTAACACCCGATGAATTACCACATTACTATCTAGATTTACAAGACACAGCCTTTGATTCAAACTTCTGTATCGTGCACCAACGCTTCTCAACGAACACCAACCCCTCATGGAATTTGGCGCAACCGTTTAGATATTTAGCACACAACGGAGAAATCAATACCGTGTCAGGAAACATCCAGTGGTCAAATGCGAAGAAAGGCTTGACGGGGTTTAGCGAGCTATATCCAATCTGTAACGAGCGTCACTCAGATAGCGCCAATCTTGACCGTACACTTGAGAGCATGCTGTTCGAACATTTAAATTTAGAAAATGCGGTGACGCGTCTTTTACCAAAAGCTTATGAACACGATGCGATTGATTCAGATGAAATCAAAGCTTATTATGAATATAGTGGTTTGAAAAATGAACCATGGGATGGACCCGCTGGTGTCATCATCTGTGATGGTCATAAATTAATCGCAACCCTTGATCGTAATGGATTAAGACCGTTTAGATATGCCATGACGGAAGATCAAATTATTTTAGCTTCAGAGATTGGGGTACTAGATACACCACTTCAAGACATAAAAGTTGCCTCTCGTATTCAAGCAAGTGAAATTTTATGTGTGGATTTAGATAACAACACGATTACAAAAGATGAGGAAGTCAAAGCAATGCTTTCGAATCAACAACCTTATCGTCACTGGTTAACTGAAAAAACAATTGAAGTTCCCGTTATCCACGATGATAAAATTAGCGTTAATAACATGGATTTTTATGAATCAAAATTCAAATATACGAAAGCAGAATACGCACAAGAAATTAAATCATTACTTGAAACAGGTAAGGAAGCCATTGGATCATTTGCGTATACAGCACCTTTAAATATGCTACAACCTCAGGTGGGATTATTCTTTGATTACTTCAAACAAAATTTTGCTCAAGTCACGAATCCACCATTAGATTCAATTCGCGAACAATCTGTCTTTTCTTCAGTTGTAAACTTTACAAGTGTGTCAAGTCTTCAAGATGAGGCGTTAACGTATCCGATTTATAAATTCAATTCACCTGTGATTACTAAAAATCAATTTGAAGCGATTGCGAATGAATCGAAATTTGAATGTGCGACGCTATCGTTACAATTTGTTGGGAATCTACGTTTGGCCATTTCAAAGTTAAAACAAGAGGTGGAAGCTTTGTTATCAACAGGATGCCGTGTGATTATTTTAGATGATCAAGGTGAAGAAAAGTGCATGCCTAGTTTGCTTGCCACAAGTATCGTCCAATCGGTATTAGTTGAAAGTGGACGTCGTTTAGAGGTGCGCCTTGTTGTTAAATGTGCCGATGCACGGTTGCCGATTCATTATGCGATGTTAGTGGCTTACGGTGCGGATGTGGTGTATCCATACTTCGCGTTTGATTTCTTAAAAACAAAAGCAGCATCTTTAGAAGATGAGTTAGCTGTTTCATTGGATCGTTATTTAGAAGGATGCAACCAAGCCTTACTTAAGTTAATGGCGAAAATGGGCGTGGCAACGGTTGCTTCTTATCGCGGATCAAAAGTATATGAAGTCGTGGGATTAGATGATGAAATGACATCATTATTCACAGCGAAGCCATCATTATTTGGTGGTGTTTCAATGGATGAAATCGATGCGTCATTAGCGTTAGAGAATAACTTTGATTTAAATAAAATCAATGAATATCAAAATATGGATTCGACTTTTATGAATCATGCGTATTCAAAAGGATTTATTAAGGATGTCAAAGAATGTATTTCCGGGGAAAACTTCGACCGATTTAAAGAGATAATGGCGAGTGAGCGCCGTCGACATATTAACATTCGTGACTGTTTTGACTATAAATTAGCAAATGCCGTTAAAATAGATGAGGTTCAGTCGGAAACTGAAATTATTAAACATTTTGTCGCATCAGCAATGTCTTATGGGGCGTTGTCAATTGAAGCGCATGAAACAATCGCGCGTGCCTTTAATGAATTAGGGGCAGCATCGAATAGTGGTGAAGGTGGCGAGCTGGTTGAGCGTTTTGGAACATTAGCTGCTTCAAAAGTAAAACAAGTTGCATCAGGACGCTTCGGTGTCACGTATGATTATTTACGTTCGGCACAAGAAATCCAAATTAAAATGGCACAAGGTGCAAAACCGGGTGAAGGTGGACATTTACCAAAACAAAAAGTAGATGAAAACATCGCACGTGTCCGTTATGCGAAACAAGGGGTGGATTTAATTTCACCACCGCCTCATCATGATATTTATTCAATCGAAGATTTAGCGCAATTAATTTACGATTTACAAAGTACAAATCCAAGCTCGCTAATTAGTGTAAAGCTTGCTTCATTATTTAATGTCGGAACGATTGCCAACGGTGTTGTAAAAGCCGGTGCCGCTAAAGTTGTTATCTCAGGATTTAACGGTGGAACAGGCGCTTCACCGAAATCATCATTAAAATACA
>JBOFCV010000282.1:0-3048 GCA_051646305.1 Turicibacter sp. | reverse complement strand
AATTGTTTTGATTCTGCTAAACTCGAACCATTTTTAGAATAATCACTTAGTAACGTGTGTGTCATTCCATCTAATGTCACCGATTGACCCCCTAAAGGTAACAACTTTTTATTTTGTTTTGCCATCCATAAAATACTACTTTTTGGACGAGCATACGTAAATTCTGTTTCAGGTAATTCATCTGATAATAAGTTGTAACGTAAATACCATCCATTTGCATGCTTAACGGATGTATTATATTCACGCACTTCATTTGGACTAAACATCAAATAGTCATCTGTAAATGAAAGATCAATTCCGACTTCATTGAATTCTTTAATAAGTGTCGTAAACTCACTCTTAGACCCAATTTCGCTATTCCATTTCACTTTACCTGGATTTCTAAATGTGATGCCACCTTCTTGATAACCAAGTAGCCCACTATTAATATTTGCAACGCCCACAGCCAATAAATCATTTAAAATGTTTCTAACATCATCGACCGTTGTGACCACGACATTTTCTTTGCCTAACACATTTTTCTTCATATCAGACATTAAAAAGTCAAGGCGTAGTGGGACATTTGAATCAGTTTGTTCTATTTTAGATAAAACACCTTCATTGATTAAGTTATCTTGGTAGGCTTTAGCCATCCCAAAATAATCAGCACTCGGTCTACCCGCTTCACCATTACCTTCTAAGAATTCATAGCGAAGTGTGATATCAAAATGATTTCTTTCCGTTAATAATGTGTAGTATCCATCCCCACGTTTGTTATACACTTGATGATAAAGATCATTGTATACAAATCGTGGATATGCCCATGTATAGGCTGTCATATTTTCTTCTGGTGAAACAACAATTTCCATATTCTCAGATCCATTATTTGCAAAAGCAACGAATGCAGATTGTTGTTTTCCATGTGCAATTCCGAATACAGGAAGAACAGGTTCTTTCATTCCAACATATCTTGTTTCATCACGTTGATAAAATTCACTTTGAGCAAAATCTTCACCATACACATCTCCAACATAATTCATCAGTGATGTCGTGTTATCTTCAAAGCGAATTAATGCCCCTGATCCATCTGGAACTAATACATAACCCGGTGTCATTTCTTTTTTAGCGATGATATCATAATCTTTTGTTTCCGTATTCCAAAGTTTTTGTTGTCCACCTGATGCACCAAGGAATGGGGTAACTAAGATGGCTGCTAACACTTCTTCCCCATCACCTTTTACTTCTTCATCTTTAATCTCATACGTAATGCCTTGATCATCTAATTTAATATGAACCTTTAGTTGTAAACGAGGTTTAGAGAAACTAACGTCTAAAACAAATTCACCATCTTTTGTTTCTACTTTGGATAAGGTAGACTTGGCATTTGTTAATGAGGCACTTGATAAACGCTTAATATTTCGTGATTCATCAAAATATTCAATTGTAATTAATGAGTTTGCAACGCCTGTAAATGTCGTATTTAAACGATCTTCTTTCGGTACGCAAGCATTTACTTTTTCTTCATCCGTTGCCCCATCACATGCTTCATCAATCACGGTATCATACTCGACATCAAGACCTGTCTTCCATGTGTACCCATTTCGTTTATCTTCGATAGCAAAAATGTCACGATCATCACGGAAAAAGTAGTTTAATTGATCTGTTTCATAAATCAACTCATAATCCTTTGAGTTAAATGCGTCAAACGTCATTGGTTCTCCGACTTCTTGTGTATCACGATTTGTTGAAATATAATTCGTTTGGGCAAACGTTGTCGTCGTCGATGAAAGGACAAGCGTTGCTAGTAAGAATAATTTACGCCATGACATTTCGAATGACCTCCTTCACAATAGCTTCAAAGAATTGGTAAACTTGTTGAGACATTAAAATAACAACAATTAAAACAACCGCAATAATTAACATAAATCCGATTGAAATCGCGATACTCTTTATTGCAACTCGCGTATCATAGTTATGCGTTTCTTGAACACCTAATAAAATGTTAACCGCAGTCCATAAATAACCAATTGAACCAATAAAATTAATGATAAATCCTTCATCGAACGTCACAATATGTGAAAGAATCGTTCCAAGGATTAATGAAATTAATAACGGTCCAAATGAGTAAGCAAGCATTCTAAATATTTGACTGAAGTTACCTTCACCGTCTGTAATTGACGTTACTAAGTAGTTACAAATGACAAATAGTAAGGTAATCGAGAAGAATCCGATAATAACAGAATTAAAATCAATATCTTCTACGGCTACACGTTGGAAGATAAATCCTTTTCCAATTAAGTTCCACATGTATGCCACAAATGTTGAAATAAAGATAATCAAAGCACCTAAGTTAGAGCCACGTCTTAGTCGTTTCAAATCATAGAATGAATCGAGTGGTTTTCCAAAGAATTTAAACATGAATAATAGGTCATCAATTAATTTAATCGCTTTTATTTTTCTTAATTCCTCTTTTACGCCATCAAAAATATGATATTTTCTTTGAACTAATTTTAAAATACTGTATCCGATAAACAAAACCAATAAGATAATTAAAGCAGGTGCAATATAACTTTGAATTTGGACATTTCGAACTTCCCAGAAAGCTTGTGAGTAATAGAAACGATTCCCCGCTATTTTAGAATGTTCCATCGCCAGTTCATAACGCTGTTGCGAGAAGTAGTTTTTCGCAATTCCGCTATGTGCAAGCACTGACATTTGATTCTGACCTAATACATCATTCCAAATGGATACGGCTTCTTCATACAGACCTAATTCATAAGCACTTAATGCTTCATACGTATTTTTGGCATAGTTAGTTGGATCAAATGATTGAATAAATGCTTTGTCTCCATCAAGTGTCCAAACACGTCCTAAAGAATCCGTTGCCACTGAAACAAGTGACGCATTTAAACCTGAAATATCAGCTTCTTTATTTGACGTTCCAAAGACATAAATAAAATCACCTTCGCTTGTATAGACACTAATTGATCCGCTTAAAGATGCCGCATAAATAATACCTAACTCATCCACATATATATCCACAATATCAGGACTCAAGAGTCGACTTTC
>JBOFCV010000188.1:0-5258 GCA_051646305.1 Turicibacter sp. | reverse complement strand
TCTTTAGTAAAGTTAATAATACATCACGTTATATGTGTTACATACCTCATCAATAACTTTATATTCCCCCCCTAAATCCAGTCTATATCGTCAACTCGTTTTCTTCTTTTAACGATTCAGATTCATGTTTATAATCTTTGGCTTGTCTAAAAATATAACTCATAAGCAAAGCAATAAAGCCTAACACAATTAATAAACAGGTCTCAAGCTTAATTGCAAAAAATCCTAGTCGCAAAAATTCAATTTCTAGAATCGACGCATTGCCAAAGCAACTCAATATCGCCATAAAAAATAAGGGTTTAGAAATTCGGTTAACCCGGGTAATATTTTCTTCAATAAAAATTTCTTTTTCACCGATATTTATAATAATTTTTCTTAGTTGATATAAAGGGTAAATAAGTAGGCTATAAATTAGCAATAAAGGACCTTTAGTACTCAAAAGGGTCATCACTTCGATTTGTGATCTTGATAATTCGACGCTTCCAATGATGAGAAACGATATAATTTGAAGTCCAATAAAGAAAATCATTAAATCTAAAATCGAGTCAATTGAAGGGATAAGCCACTCATTAAATTTATCTTTCATTAAGATTCCTCCTTCCTTCTTCAGTATATGTATAATTTACCATATAAGCATACTATTAACAATATAATTTTATCGAAAAACAATAAAATTATATTGTTTTTTATTTGCTAGTCTATGTCTGACGCATAAAAAAAATACCGTAGATTTTTTCATTCTACGGTATTGGCATCAATTTAAATCAAATTATTTAATTAATGAAGTTCCAGTCATTTCAACTGGTTTTTCGATTTCTAATAATTGTAACATTGTTGGTGCTAAGTCACCTAAGTTTCCACCAGCACGTAACGTGGCACCTTCTAATGTAACAATAACTGGCACTGGATTTGATGTATGAGCTGTGAATGGATTTCCATTTTCGTCCATTAACTTCTCAGCATTTCCGTGGTCAGCAGTAATTAAAGCAACTCCACCTTTAGCAACAATTGCATCTACTACTTTACCTAAACAAGTATCAACAGCCTCAACCGCTTTGATTGTTGCTTCAACCATACCTGTGTGTCCAACCATATCTGGGTTAGCAAAGTTTAATACGATTGTATCGTGGATATCTTTTTGTATTTCAGCTAAACAAGCATCAGTTACTTCATAAGCTGACATTTCTGGTTGTAAATCATAAGTTGCAACTTTTGGTGAGTTAATTAAAACGCGAGTTGCCCCTTCGATATCTTTATCTACACCACCATCAAAGAAGAATGTAACGTGAGCATATTTTTCAGTTTCAGCGATACGTAATTGTTTTAATCCATTTTTAGAGATAACTTCTCCGTATGTATTTGATAAGTTTTGTAAATCAAAGGCGATTGGCCCTTTAACTGATTTTCCGTAGCTCATCATTGAGACGAAGTATACATTTTTAGGACCTTTAGATGCGTCTAAAGCAGGTTTACCTTCTTTAGCAAATGTCGCAACTTCTTCTGGATTAGAAATAGCTGCAGCAATTTGTTGTGCACGGTCTGGACGGAAGTTAGCAAAGATAACTGTATCTTCATCAGCGATTAATCCATTAGCATCTACAACGAATGGCATAACGAATTCATCTAAAATATCATTTTTGTATGAAGCTTCTACACCAGCAGTCGCTGATTCAAATGAAACATCAGAACCTTGAGTCATCACATCATAAGCTAATTGCGTACGATCAAAGTTTTTATCGCGGTCCATTGAATAATAACGACCTGAAACAGTTGCAACCGTTCCAATTCCGATTTCAGCTAATTTTGCTTCTAATTCTGAAACGTATCCTAATGCTGATTTAGGTGCAGTGTCACGTCCGTCTAAGAAAGCATGAACATAAACTTGTGTTGCACCTTGCGCTTTAGCAGCTTCAACTAATGCATACATATGCTCATTATGTGAATGAATTCCACCTGGAGATAATAATCCCATGATATGAATTTTTTTATTATTTGTAAGTGCATGTTTGCATGCGTCCACAATCACTTCGTTTGTAGCTAATTCATTATTTTTAACAGCCAGATTAATACGAGTTAATGATTGATAAACGATACGCCCTGCCCCTAAGTTTAAATGTCCAACTTCAGAGTTCCCCATTTGCCCTTCAGGTAATCCAACACCAAGTCCTGAAGCTTCTAATGTTTGATGTGGATAAGTATTCATATAACGGTCAAAGTTAGGCGTGTTAGCTTGCGCTACCGCATTTCCAACCGTACCGTTTTCTAAACCAAATCCATCTAAGATGATTAATGCTACTGGTTTTTTACTCATAATATGACCTCCTTAGTTTATCTATATAGAAACAAAATTTTTCTACATGTTTGGTAGCTGTATTAAATAACGTGATCCGTTATCGCACAGACATCCTATAGTCATACTAAAATTTTTTAAAACACACAAAAATTAGTAAGACTTATATACTTATTAGTATACTAAACTTTAAATTGTAAGTACAAGAATATTGAGATGTAAGCGATTTTAATTATTATTTTTTTTATATTTTCAATGATGCAAACTATATTAGTATCTCTATCCTTTAAATTTTACATACAAAAAAATTAATAAAATATTAAATATCTAAGGTTAGCTACATTTTTCGAATTTCAAATATGTTTAATTGAACGAACAAACCCTCACCTTTCGTTTTGACACGTTAGATGAGGGTCAGTTTTTTTCTAGTTGAAATGATTTTATAATAAAGATCAACTCGCTTAATTAGTTTTTAGTTATAGTCAACACATTGGTTTAATACTCTTTTCATAATTAAAACCGCTGAATTTTTACGACGATTTTTCCTCTAATTGTGCAAGTTGTCTCTGTTTAATTTCTTCTGCCATTTCATTAATTTTACGCATTCTGTGGTTAATTCCTGATTTGGTTAATTTCATTCCACGTTCTGCTGAAATATCACTTAAGAAATTTAAATTTTCTTCTGGGAATTCTAGTCGTAATTTAATGATTTCTTGTAAACGATCAGGAAGCGTATGAATCCCATAAATTTCATCCAGTAATTCAATATTATCGATTTGACGTTGCGCAGCTGCAATTGTTTTCGTTTCATTTGCAATTTCGCAGTTATTCAAACGATTTTCTGAATTTCTAATATCACGATAAATTCGAACATCTTCAAAGTTTAATACCGCGTTATAGGCTTCAATGGCGCGTAAAAAGTCACTGATTTTTTCAGCTTCTTTAATATAAGTAATATAACCTTTTTTGCGTTGAATAACACGTGCATTAAGATCAAAGATATTAAATAAATTTTTCAAATCTTCTGCATGTTCTTGGTCTAGTGTAAAAATTTCAAAATGGTAAGATGAGGTTTCTGGATTATTAACAGAACCTCCCGCTAAAAAAGCACCTCTCATGTAGGCGCGTTTACAACAATCGTATTCAATCAGATTATTGGCAATTCCTAAAATGAATCCCACACTTTCTGACATGATTCCAAGTTCTGTTGCAATTTCTCTCGCGTTTGTTTTAATACGAATAATGTATACATTATTCTTTTTTAATTTCATTTTCTTTCGTGACAATAAGTCTACTTCTGTATCAAAGAGTTGCTTAATTAATTGAAGGGTTCGTCTTGCAATTGCGGCATTTTCAGTCGCAAAATCTAAAACGAGCCCCCTATTAGATAAAGAGATGACACCATTCATACGAATAAGAGCGGATAATTCCGCTTTCGCACAACATTCATCTGATTGAATTTGAACTAACTCTTTTTTAGTTTCAGAAGCGAATGACATAAGAATCACCCCTCCCTTTGTTCTTCGATATCTAGCAACAGTGAAAATACCGTTGCTGCTACTTTCTTTTCATTATGACGCACTTCACCGGCATGACTATACGTCACCAGGCGACTTTTAATCACTTCAATATTCATTTCGTTTAACGTATCTTCATCAATTTCGACAACGGTTGCATGTTGATCGTTATATCTCATATAAGTATCTTGTTCTACTTGTTCATCATTTACAATAATTTTATTAATAAAAGGTCCACCCACATGCTCTTCAATTGCCTTGACATGATCAGAAGCTTTATATCCAGTTGTTTCTCCAGGTTGAGTCATAATATTACAACAGTAAATACAATCCGCCGCTGTTGTTTTAATAGCTTCTGCAACTTGCTTTAACAAAAGATTTGGAATAATGCTTGTGTATAAACTTCCAGGTCCTAATAAAACAACATCAGCTGTCATAATAGCTTCCACTGCTTCATCTAAAGCCGGTTGATCTGGATTTGTATAATAGACACGCTTTATTTTTTTATTTACTGATGGAATCAAAGACTCACCTTCAACAATTGTACCATCATCGAACTCTGCACACAAGAATAATGGAGTGTTACATACTGGTAATACTTGACCACGTACTTTTAACACTTCACTTAATTTTTGAATAGCTGTTGCAAAATTACCTGTAATATTTGTCATCGCGGCAATTAATAAATTACCTGTTGGATGACCTGCTAATTGAGTATCACCTGTAAATCTATATTGGAATAACTCCTGCACAAGTGGTTCTACCTCTGATAATGCAACTAAAACATTTCGGATATCTCCTGGAGGTGGCACATCAAAGTCACTACGTAAACTCCCTGAACTTCCTCCATCATCTGCAACAGTTACAATCGCTGTTATATCCATTGGATAACGCTTAAGTCCTCTTAATATGGTAGATAGCCCCGTTCCACCTCCAATAATAACGACATTTAAATCATGTTCATTTGCCACAAAACTCACCTCTAATTCTTTTATCTCTAAATCAATTCATCCTATATACCTGTTTAATTGGATGAATTATTTTTTATGTGCACGATGAATATCTCGATGTGTTGCATTTGTTTTATAATCTTTTTCAAACGTTTGAGCAAGATACTGCGCAATAGCAACCGATCGATGTTGACCACCCGTACATCCAATTCCAATAATAATTTGAGATTTTCCTTCTGCTTTATACTTTGGAATTAAAAACTCTAATAAATCGACTAGCTTAAATAAGAAGGTACCTGTTTCTTCAAATCCCATCACATATTCATAAACACCATCATCTAACCCAGTTTGTGGTCGGAGATTTTCAATATAAAATGGGTTTGGTAAAAATCTGACATCAAACATAATATCTGTATCAATTGGTGTTCCATGTTTGAATCCAAATGACATAAACGTGACACTAAAGTAATCTGAATCTAACGATCCATACTTCGTAATGAT
>JBOFCV010000169.1:0-6537 GCA_051646305.1 Turicibacter sp. | reverse complement strand
AGTACAAAGCATGCCCTAAATTCAATTTTATCAGAGCAATATAATACCTTAATGACGCCGGGAAGTTTTAATACGCCAATGGGAACAACCATTACGATTCGTAATTATTTAAAACCTATTCACCGTATGTTTATCTCAGAAATGGGAGCTTACAAACCGGGTGAAATTTTAGAATTATGTGAAATTGCGTATCCGAAATACGGTATTTTAACGTCAGTAGGGCCACAACATTTAGAAACATATAAAACGATTGATAATGTTAAGAAAACAAAGTTTGAATTGATTGAGTATTTACCTGCTGATGGAATTGGATTTATTAATATTGATGATGAAAATATTCGTGAGTATGCAGAAAATAAATTAAAAGCTAAATGTACCGTGTACACATATGCGATTGAACGTGACGCAGATTACCGTGCTTCAAATGTTGTCGTGAGTGAAAAAGGAACGACTTTTACAGTTCATTTCAAAGATGGTCTTGAAAAAGAATTCCAAACTAAATTACTAGGTCAACATAACATTTACAACACGCTTGCAAGTATTGCACTTGGTTATGAATTAGGAATCTCGGTTGAAAAGATGCAAACTGCTGTCAGAAAAATGAAGCCAGTATCGCACCGTTTAGAGTTACGAAGAAATGCGAATTTCACTATTATAGATGATGCGTTCAATTCAAATCCAGTCGGATCAAAAATGGCGCTAGAAGTATTGTCACAAATGCAAGGGAAACGTATTGTCGTAACGCCTGGGATGGTGGATTTGGGAACGAAGCAATTCGAGTTAAACAAGGCATTTGGGACGTACATGTTAGGGACTTGCGACTATGTCATTTTAGTAGGTAAAAAGCAAACAGAACCTATTTTAGAAGGTCTAAAAGAAGTTAATTATCCAATGGAAAAAATATATATTGCAGAAAATTTAACAGATGCGCTACAAAAAATGAATGAAGTTGTGGAACCAGGAGCGTTTGTCTTACTAGAAAACGACCTACCCGAACTATTCGCAGAGTAGATATTGCGCTGTATCAAGGCGTTCTAAGTTTTCAGAAAACGAAAACAAGAACTTCTAGAAAGGGTGAAAAGCGCGTTTTGACTTTCGTAGGAATGAAGAAAAACCGAAATGGGCGGGTTATGCTCATGTAGTGTTTATCAAATTTCATAGAAAGTCAGCGCTTTAAACCTAGAGTGTATTGCGCTGCATCAAGGTGTTCTAAGTTTACTGAGACGCTTACTAGAGCGTTTGAAATTTATGGGTAGCGGCAGTGTACTTAGTTTGTTTGCTAGCTAGCTTGTATTTAGAAGTTCTAGAATGGGTGAATTATTTAAAATAGAGATAGGGGGGAAAGAATGCCAGATCCAATTCTTGAATTTATTAAGAAGGTTCAATCGATTTCACAGATTGGTTTATCATTTTCAACTGATCCGTATGCAGTTGATAATTATGAAGAATTAAAGAAAATTAGTGTTGAGATGCTTAAAAACTATACGGGTGTGCCTGAAAAAGAGGCAGATTTATATAAAGACTTTATGTATCCAACACCACAACCTGCTGTGCGTGCAATGGTGATACAGGATGAGAAATTATTACTTGTAAAAGAAAAAGATAGTGGGCTTTGGTCGTTGCCAGGTGGATGGTGTGATATTGATTGTACGCCTAAGGAAACTGCGATTAAAGAGACGCATGAAGAGTCTGGATACGAAGTTTCTGTTTCAAAATTATTAGGAGTGTTTGATCGTCGCTTCTATACTCAAAAATCGATGTATGATGTGTACTGCTTGTATTTTCATGCGACTGTTACGGGTGGAGTTGCAAAATGTAATCATGAAACGAGTGAAGTGGGTTGGTTTTCACTAGATAAATTACCGCCGTTATCACGAAAAAACTCGTTTGAAGAGATTAAAAAATCATATGATGTGTATTGTCTTAAATTAGATACATACTATGACTAAGGCGGTAAAATAAACAGTGTAAACTATTTCAAAAATATATAAAAAACATAGGTTTTTAGATTAATATACGGTATACTTTTAAGTA
Organism: Turicibacter sp.; assembly: GCA_051646305.1. Taxonomy (GTDB): domain Bacteria; phylum Bacillota_I; class Bacilli_A; order MOL361; family Turicibacteraceae; genus Turicibacter. The sequence continues at coordinate 4,503 of JBOFCV010000169.1, read as the reverse complement.
GTATACTAAACTTACATAAAGGGGGCTTCCTCATGAAGTTAAAAGTTGGTGTGTTTTTTGGTGGTGAATCGGTGGAGCATGAAATTTCAATTATTTCAGCTAACCAGGCAATGCATGCGATTAATAAAGATATATATGAAGTCGTACCCGTTTACCTTTCAAAAAAACGTGAATGGTACACAGGTGAAGCATTACTAGATATTAATGAATACAAAAATATGGATGAATTATTTAAAAAATGTCAACGTATCGTGATTGTTCCGACTAATGGGAAAATTCAAATTGAACGTTATCCAAGTAAATTATTCGGAAATAAAGTAATTAATACAATTGATGTTGCTATCCCAGTTATTCATGGAACTAATGGTGAAGATGGTGCGTTACAAGGATTCTTCGAATTAAATGGAATTCCTTATTCAGGGTGTGATGTTGGAGCAGCAGCAGTTGGACAAGATAAAGTGTATATGAAAAACATTTTACGTGACTCAGGTCTTCCGATTACAAACTATGTTTGGTATTATTCATCAGATTGGTATGCAAATCAAGAAGCTTGTTTAGATCATGTTGAATCTAAACTTGTTTATCCATTAATTATTAAACCAGCAAATCTTGGTTCAAGTGTTGGAATTTCTAAGGCCGCGGATCGTGAATCATTAGAAGAAGCAATTGTTGAAGCGATTAACTATGATAATAAAATTATTATCGAGGAAATGGTAACTCAATTAGTTGAGGTTAACTGTTCAGTTATTGGTGACTTCTCTGAGGCGAAAGCTTCTGTATTAGAAGAAGTTATGGGAAGTGATGAATTCTTATCTTTCCGTGATAAATACCAAGGTGGAAGTAAATCTTCTAAAGGTGGAACTAAAGGTCAAGAGTCTCAAGGTATGGCTAGTACGAATCGTATTATTCCTGCTCGTTTAACAGAGGAAGGAACAGAATATGTTCGTGACCTTGCATTAAAAACGTTCCGTGTTCTTGGAAGCGCGGGTGTTGCACGTATTGACTTCTTAATCAATGCTGAAAATAACGAAGTTTATGTAAATGAAATTAATACAATTCCCGGATCATTATCATTCTACTTATGGGAAAAAACAGATCGCAACTTTACTGAATTAATGACAAGTCTAGTTGAGTTAGCGTTAAAACGCCAACGTGATCGTGAAAATTTAACATTCTCATTTGATTCAAATGTTCTTGCGCTTCAAGGTGGCGGAACAAAGGGTGCTAAAGGAACTAAAGGGAACTAATTTAAAATACAAAAGGCTAACTACGGTGTTTAAATCGTTGTTAGCCTTTTGTTTTTATGAATTTATTAACGAAGTAAAAGATTTAGATGGGAAGGGGAATGATAACAACAAATACGATAGATTTAATATTTTTTTGTTATAGGATAGGATGCCAGTTTATTGTTAGTAAAATTTTTGAACCCTATCATTGTGTGGTTGAAGTAAAGACTACCTGCACCTCATGTATATAAATATATAGGTGTTAGTTGTGAAAAAATTCGATATCTGGGAATCTTGTAACACTTTGTTAAAAATTATACAATATATGAGGTCGAGAGAGAACGCTACCTTCATTCATCTCAACTTCAAAGATATAGGTGATTTATATGGAATTTAATCAATTAAAGTACGTTGTAGAAGTAGTAGAAACGGGAAGTATCTCAAAAGCGGCTAAGCATTTATTTGTTTCTCAACCTAATTTGAGTGCGCAAATAACGCAACTTGAAAATCAATTAGGAAGACAAATATTTATTAGAAGTAATAGAGGGGTAACTTTAACGGCAGATGGGTTAGAAGTTTACCGATACGCAAAACAAGTAGTCGAGCAATTTGAATTAACGGAACGTCATTTACTCAATCATATTAATGAGCATAAAGTAAAAATTGTGACGTGTGGATGTGAAATTATTACGCCAGCCTTTATTCAAGTGTGTCAAACTTTTAATGAGGCGAACTACCAATTTGAACTAGAGTTTTGTAACATTGAAACTTGCATTCAAAAGCTTGCTTGTAGGGAAGTAGACTTAGCGATTATTCCTTATACCTCGTTACAGTTCAAAAAACTAGAACAATTTTTATTACAAAAAGGGTTGGAGATGGAAGAAATTTTTACGGGACGATTAAAAGTTCATGTGAGTGATCATTGGGAATTAAGTAAAAAGTCCTCAGTTCACCCAAATGATTTAAGTGGCTTATTTCATATAAAGAAATCTATTTTATTTAGTGGGATGTTTAGTTTAGAACATGAAATGAAGTATTTAGGCATTGATCCTGCCACAAAGGTAGTTTTAACTCATGAAAATAAAACGTATGAACAAGCTTTATCCCAGTTGCCGTCATTTGGATTAACGTTAGAATGGGATTGTAAGAGAGAAGTAAACAGCCAACTTAAACGACTTACATTGGATGTTCCGGAGGTTTCAGTGACGATTGTTGTTGTTAAACGGGAATCAGAGGTTTTGAAAAAGGAGCTTGTTTATTTTTTAGACCAATTAAAAGAATATAAAAATTAATTTTTTATATAGATAGTTGAATGATAGGAGAATGAGTCATGAAGAAGAATTTATTAGTTACATTATTAGCGACAGGATTATCAGTTAGTTTAGTAGGATGTGCTCAACCAGTAGAACCGACTAAGGAAGAAGCACCAAAACAAGAGACTGTTGCGGATGTTAAAGTTGAAACAACGACACCAGAAACACCTGAGACGGATGAGGTTTCTGCAGCTTCTGGAGCGGATTCTACAACGTCAGCTTCAATTGTTCCAGATGAATTAGTGCAAGCGTATGCGCCAAAAGGGTTCACAGATGGAGACGCTAAAAAGGCATTATTCGTTGTTGGAGATCCAAGAAAAAATAGTGTTCATTATGATTTAACAAATACTGCAATGAAGCATTTTGAAGAAAATGGAGTTGAAGTTGAAGTAAGAGATTTATATGACATGAACTTTAATCCCGTTTTAATGCCAGAAGATTTTTATTATGCTAAAGATGGAAATGGTGAACCAAGTGAGGTTGTTAAAGCCGAGCAAGAGTTTGTAACGCAAGCTGATTTTATTATCTTTGCTTATCCTAACTGGCATGATACGCCGAATGCTATTGTTAAAGGATACATGGAAAAAGTGTTTGCTAAGAAATTTGCTTACCAAGATACAGCTGAAGGATTAGCTGGAATGTTAGTTGATAAATCAATTTACACGATCATGAATGCTGGATTCTTAGGTGGTGGACGTGGTTACATGAATGATGGTGTTGGAATTAGTGATGAGGCATGGAATGAATATATGACGGCATTTGAAGTGTTAGATAATGATACAGCTAAGTTCTGGGGTGTTGAGAACAAAGGGCGATTTGTAAATGACAGAACGCCTAAAAATAACTCAGAAAACTATGAAACTGAACTTTCAGAGTTAAGATTAGCATTAACAACAGAGTTGGATGAGGTGTTCTTTAAGTAATAGCTATCTCATAAAATAACATTGAAAAATAAGACAGTCACAACAAAGCATAAGTTTTGTTGTAACTGTCTCTTTTTATTTTTAGAGTAAGAATTAGTAAGCCTTCGCCCAATAAACCATTTGTTTAGCTTCTTTTGAACAGCAAACACATGTTGTTGTAATTTCTTCTTGTTCAAATGGAATACAACGACGCGTGTTGCAGTTTCTTCTTTAATTTTATCTTCGCAAGCAAGTTCTGCACACCACATCGCCTTCGTGAATCCCGGTTTAGAGTCAGCGTTATATTTTAATTCATCCATTTTATATAACTTATTTTTCGTTTGTTAATCTACTTTTAAAAAAGGAAAATAACTAAAATCCGCGTATGTAATAGATGGAGAAGAAATTTTGATATTTTCTAATCCAAATTGAAATATGAAAAGCGAGGGTTTTTGATGAAAAGAAAAGATGTAGACAATGTTCATGATAAAGGCTTTAAGGAGTTTTATCAGAGAAAAGAGGCCATTATCGATTTAGTAGAAAACGTGTTAAGCTTAAATTTTGGCGAAAAGCTAAAAGAAGAACATCTATCATTGATTGAAACAAAAAGCTATTATGATGAGTTAAAAGAAAGAGAATCCGACGTTGTTTATCTCATACAAGTGGATGATAAACAAATCTTGTTATACTTGTTTTTAGAACTTCAATCAACAATTGACTATCGAATGCCAGCGAGACTTTTATTTTATATGATTGGGCAGCTGCAACGGTATTATCTAGATCAAAATTTTAAACCAACCGATACGAATATGAAATTACCTGTCCTGTATCCAGTTGTTTTGTATAATGGGATGAAGCCGTGGGATGCCAGTACTAGTCTAAGGCCTTTATTTAAAAACCAATCATTATTCGGGGATGGAATTTTAGATTTTAAATATGATATACTAGATATAACAAATGGTTTTTCAAAAGAAGAGTTGCAACTTTATCAAGGACTTAACGGTATCATGTTTTTCTTAGAACAAAAAATGGAGCCCGTTGAATTTTTACAACGTATCCAAG
>JBOFCV010000165.1:0-3696 GCA_051646305.1 Turicibacter sp. | reverse complement strand
TTTGGATAGACCAAGCCATTTGAACAAATCGCCAAGTCTTTCACACCAACATCAATTCCTAAACTCATGTCGGTCAATTCAACTTCTTCAAACAAAACATCATACCCAAAAGATAAGAACCAATTCTTCCCATCGTAACTAATTCGAGGGTTTGAATAAGTTTCACCTTTCGCTAATTTAGGTAACGGCTGATAAGTTTTCACCACACCTAGTTTTTCACCTTGAAAGCCATGATTAACACGTCTTAGGCTTTCATAATTGACATAAAAACTTATCTTACTTTTGTGTCTGCTTTTAAATTTTGGTTTTTTAGAAAGTCCTTTGAACCAACGATGACGCGAGTCATTTGCATCTTTAACTGCTTGTTTCATGACGTTTGAACTGACTTCTTTTAACCAAGGATGAGTTGTCTTCTTCAAGACGTTGTTAATGTATTTACGAACGTCATTCTCTTTAATGGTTTTAAATTCATGTTTACCATCTAAATATTCTTGATAGTGTCGTTCACTTTCAGACAAAAAGTAATTGTACGCCCATCTGGCGGTGCCAACGGACTTCCAAAACAAAATCTCTTGTTCTTTTGTGGGGGTTAGCTTAATTTTACTACCTATTATCATCTGTACCCCCTCCTTTATCTAATCCTTTTAGGATACCCAATAAAGGAGGTTTACATGCTTTATTTTGTCTCTATTTACATCTATTTTTCTTGTTCAATGTGAGTCGCAACATCACACCGGTTCTTTTATGAACTCCTTGTGCTTTCACACAAGCGCAGACTATATCTTCACCCTAACGTACGTTAGGGGCAGTATTTTTCCTCCACCCTTAGCTTGTGGTTTTACTCTCCCTCAAGGAGATAGTCGTTGAACGTCTTCCTTATTTATTTCAATGAAACAAACTTAGGACTGTCGCTGCTAAACATCCATTGTAACTAGCACTTAGCGCCTAACGTTTCTGATGCGTCACGATTATCCATTCATCAGCACTGATTAGATTTTGTTTAAGCTTATGCCATCCTAACTATTTTTTCTGCTTTCGCACCGTGACGTCTATCGTTTCCAATTCCGCTTTGGTTGTTAGGCTTTAGGAGTTAAAAGCAATAAACACTGAGTCCGCACCAATCACTTGATACGGAGGGTATTCTGTTTAAAATCTATTCAACTGCACCTATTTATGCAGATTTGTTTAAATTTCTTGTAACAGTTTTGTTACCCATCCAATAAAAGAATTATTTGCAGCCTTTATTTGTTGAAAGCCAGTGAACATCAGAACAGAAACTAAGCCAACAAGACACAAACTTTTTTTTATAAATTGCATTTAACTCACCTCCAATTTAATATCACATTACTCTAATAATTTGTCGATATTTGCACAATATATACACATTAAGATATAATATTCTATATCATAATATATAAAATTTATTGATTAGATCACTATTATCCCTATCTTCATCTAAAGAACTGAAGTTAAAATGACATTTTTATGTTCAATAAACGTTGTAATTGGTTTTTTAAATTCATTAAATAGCCGATCCACTCAATCATTATAGCGTTTAATTAACTAGCTCTTCCCTATTTTATTATGAAAAAAAGGAGTTCTTTTAAAGTAACTAAATTAACAAGAATAAAATCTGGTAAAAATTTTTATTAGTCTCAATCATTAATTCTAGCCATTACTTGATTACTTATCCATTTATCCTAGTTTAATTTCCTTAATTAGATTATTTCATATGACGCAATTAAGAATTTAATTACATAATGAGGTGTACAACTATGCATGTCCTATTCACTTGGGAGTTTATTCAAAAAATTAGAGAACAGATGAGTCGCCGAGATATTAAAGGACTTCCTGAACAAATTGCTTATAACTTAATCATGGCAATCGTCCCGCTACTTGTAGTCGTCGTGCAACTAGCCACGTATTTATCCGTGGACACGAAGCTTATTGAAACCTTAATTATTAACTATGCACCCGAAGAGTTGCATAACCTCATCATTTCTTTACTCTCCACCCCCGCTCCTTCAACAGCAACCACCGTTTTTGTCATCACCACCGCCATTACGTTCTTTTGGCTTATCTCTAAAGGCTTTTACGGAATTGCAAATGCAGCAAATACAACCTATCAAGTCCCGCTTATGAAGTTTGCCTATCTTGAACGGATTATCTCATTTATGGTCGTCTTATTTATGGTCATCTTTTTGGGGTTAATTCTAATTTTATTTGTTTTTGGGCAAGTGATTCTTTCTTTATTTATATCTAGCTTACAAATAACAGTTCATGCAGATTTCTTAATTTTATTTAATATTATTAAATCCCTTATCGGTTTTACATCTTACTTCTTATTTTTCAATCTGTTATTCTTTCTTGCTCCAAATATAAAAATGAATGTGATTAAAGTTATTCCTGGTGCTTTAGTTACATCTATCGGGTGGAGCGTTGCTTCGTTAGTCTTTTCTTTTTATGTCGCACACATTGCCAATTATAATAAATTTTACGGAAGTTTATCCATTATTATTATCCTTCTATTTTGGTTATACATCCTTAGCTATACGATAGTAATAGGACTACAAGTTAACTATGTTTTAGAACGAGATTATCGTGGTGGCGTTGAATATAAGCAACGGCTAAAATTTATTAATCGTTTTAAGATACTCTCTAAATATACAAAATTTGATATAATAGAACCTAAATAATCTAATGTTTCATTCATTTTTCTTACTTGATATAAATCAAACCCTATGTACAATTAATCATTTCACTCATCCACAACAAAATGATCAACGCAAAACAGTTCATTCATCTAATGGACTTCTTTGCGTTTTTTATATCATTCATTTAACTAACCTAGTGACACAATAAAACGACCTAACTATTTACGTATCCTATCTTCAAAAATTCTGATGATCATACTAAAACTAAGTAATTTATTTGATCACTATAATCTAAACTATTTGTATTTTTCTTTCATATTCAGCTCTTTATCAGAATACACTTTATCAATAATATCTTTGACGCACCAAACGCGTTAAATACTTGAGGTGATAAAATGAAAAAAACCTACTTACTCTGTTCTAGTATTATCCTTACTTTCACATTATCTGCATGTTCTACAAATAAGGAAGCTGTTGGAAAACTTGTCACAACGCCTCAAAGTTTAGAGGGACTTAATTTAGCAACAGTTAATCAATCCAAGCCAGATATAACAACTGATTCTGTCGCACCAAAGCCTACAACAGAAACTCCCACACCCGAACTACCTGATTTATCAACAACTGATGCCTTTGTTGATTACATGAACACACAACTAAACACACTCGAGTCTCTTTATACATCAGTAATCGCCAATGTGACGTTATTAAACTCAACAACGGACGAAAACATGGTTTCACAATTTAATCTGATTAAAGAAAATTTATTTAATGAATTAAGAACCACATGGAATGTCATCTTCAATTTAGGTCTTCCTAACGATGAGGTTTCAAAACTAAAAGATTATGTTGCCGATGCGTATTACTACACCATTGAAGATGGGAACTTTCAGTATGAAATCGTTCTTAACGATACTGAAGATGACAAAAAAGATAACCTAGCTGTTAGTAATCAGATATCATATAAACGAAATGAAGCAATTCGATTAGCTAAAGAAGAAATCGATCGTCTCTCAAATTATAAATATTATAGCAAATAACAATC
>JBOFCV010000157.1:0-7315 GCA_051646305.1 Turicibacter sp. | reverse complement strand
TAGGTATGGCGAATGCTAATAGAGATAGAACTGTTTCTATTCCTTTTACACCTGACCATTCAGTCACAAGTTATATTCAATGAAATGCTGGAGATTTAATTCCTTATCAAATTGTTACAACAGCTACTTATACAAAGACTGGAACTAATGTTAACTTACAATTGCAATTTGTTTCTACAGTTGCTAGTTTCTTTACTGGTTCAGACCAAAGACCATGACTAGCTTACTTTACTGGTTTTGATTCATATGCTGGAGATAAAGCATTATTCAACCTATCTAACATTGATGTTAATGGACTAAATGCTGGAAAAATTCCACAAGTTAATGCAAATGGTTCATTTGACTATGTAGATAAACCTGGTGGTGGTGGAGGAAATGTAACTAATCCAGTGCAATACAAAGGTTATAACATGATTGATGATAAGACTGATAAAGTTAAATACTTTATTAAAGCACCTCTAAGTTCATTTAGTAACTGAGTATTAAAATGTTTCATCAATGGACTACCTGCTGACCCTAACAATAAAGGTTATGAATCTCTAACTGGTAACTTAATCTATGGATTCTCAACAGACCGCTCTATTACTGTTGCTCAATTTGATGTAGATTACTATGGAGGAAATTCATTCCAAGAAGCATGAGACTTCTGAAAAACAATTAAATTCAAATGGTTTATTTCAAATGAAGGTGGAGTAGATTATGTTTTAATTGGATTTAAAACTAATGGAATTCGTGGAAGCATGTTAACTATTGAATATGGAGACACAGCCTTTACACCATATCTATTAGATGAAGCAAACTGAGTTATTCAAGACCCTAATGTAGGAAATGATTTCCAACAAACAGATAATTGAAGTGCTACAAGTAGTCAAGTTGCTGATATCCAAGCATATGAAAAATATAGTGGAGATAATAACTTTACAACTAAATATACAGTTACAAATCTAACTACAACTAAAGAATATCCTTCAAGTGGAACAGATATTTTAGCAAATAAAACTCAAGTTAATAGTTTAGTTTTAGGGGTTCAAGACCTTAATGAATTATTTACACAATTCCCAGCTTTAAAACCTCAAACTCCAGTTATGTGGAACCAAATTAATTTATTGAAAAAGACAAAATTAGTAGATTATATAGCTACACCAATTACAACTGATGATGATGGACAAGTATTCCAAGCACAATATACTGCTATTGATGGAACAACTGACACTATAACTCTTTGATTTACATTACAATCAAGATATACTGGTGCTACTAATAAATACTTTGCATCAGTACAATTAGATATGGATATAAATGCTGGAACAATTACTGGTGCTGATTTAGTTTATAACCAAACAACTGGTTTAATTAACCAAATTGAGCTTAATACAATCAATTTTAAAGATACAACAAAATCTACAACACAAACAGTTTCATTAACAAGTTTTGAAAAACTAACATATGAAATTTAAGGATTAACTATGAAGAAAATAATTGAAGCAATCGTTAATTGATTTAAGAAGCATAAAGTAATGAAAGTAATAGCATGAATTCTTGTGATAGGATTGCTATTAAACTTCTTAGGACTAATCACAATTGATTTTTAGGAGGAAATATGGCAAGAAAATACACAGTATCTACAAAAGGTAAGAATAAAGGTTATACAGGAACTTTTGGTAAGAAAATTACTTCAAAGAAAACTGGAATTACTTACACTGGTAAAAATGCAACTAAAGCTGCAGCTAAGAGAAGAGCTATGTTCTCTCACATGAAATAGGAGGCAAAATGTCAAATTGTACATGTAACTGCACTTGTAAGTGTTAAGAAAAAGAAGCTTAATAGCTTCCTTTTTTATCTCCAATACACATTACATTCTGGTTGGAATATTTCCACCATCTTTTTTTCAAGCTTCTGAGCTTCTCTTCTACCTAAGTTGTCCTTAAGTATGGTAAACTCAGTAGAATGCCCGCAAATCTCAAGGAAATGCCCTATACGAGAGGTTTTGTTCCTATAGTGTTCTGCTTTTCTTCTGCTAACATTATCAGTTATACCAATATACACTATATTATTACTAAATGTGAATGCATATAGACTATAATCTTTAGCTTGGTTTGATTTCATCTTCAACCTTAGCTGCTTTTTCTAGAATTCCTTTTTCAAATAATTTATCTGAAATCTCTTTAGTCATTCTAATTACATTATCTGCAATATCTAAATAACCATGGAATTCTTTCATCATATATGCACATTTAGTTGTATGCAATGTATCACCTTTACAATTTTGTTGATGTTCTAGTGATATAGAATTCTTAACTTTTCTAGCTTTAGATACTAATCATTCATGATATGGTTTAGCTAATGCATAACCACTATGTCTTTTAGATTGTATTTTTTTAGGTACTTTTAGACCTGGTTTAATTTTAATTGATATCATTGTACTCCTTTCTTTTAATTTTTGACCTCATCAAGTGGTCCTTCAGTTTCTACTTCATCCATATATTTCATTAAAGTAATTATATGTTTTCTAGTACAACTAAAGCAAATTCAACCATCTGGACTATCAATCATGTTTTTTGTTTGTGTTGCACAATCAATGCAATGTTTTGGTCTATCTTTCATATATCATCCTTCCTTTTTTCCTATAATTTTCATGTTTTTAGCTCACTCAATTGATTTATCTAAATGTTCTTGACATAATCATCTTGTGTTAGTTAAATCTTCATAAAGGTCATCTTTGAATCAAGCAACCCCAGCTTTACTACATCAAACTAAATATTGACATCTTTTACTCATTATTTTCCTTTCTAAGTTTTTCTAGAATTGATAATTCTGGATTGTAAGGGTCTACATAATCCCTTTTATTCATCATATTTCAATGATATTCGCAATATCATCATCTAACCATTTCATATGGACCATCTAACATGTCTTCAACATGTCATTGAGAACCATTGTTAGTGCAATTATGAAGATATTCACATTTTTTTGATAATGTAATTGTTGTCATTATTTTCCTCCTTTATTTCTTTTTGCTTGTTCAATTAATCCAAGAATAGTATCAGCATGAAGAGCTAATTTAAATGCTACAAAAGAACAGTGACTACAAGAATGATTCTCACAATTTGCATCTTTACAATCAGCATATTCTTTTTCTATTTTATCAAATTCATTCATGAAATATTTTAAATCTTTTTTAACCATTAGTTACCTCCTTTTCATCAAATATTAGATAATATCTAGCTTCTTGTGCTTTTAATCTTATAGGGTCATATGAAGATAAACTCAATATATTATGACTTAAGTATTTAACTGGTTTTCTACTTTTCTTGTATGACATACCTTTATATTTCTCTATTTTATTCATAATTTCTTTACTAGTTAATTTTCTTAGATATTCATTAGAAGATAAACTTAATCTTGATTTAATTTCCGAAACTGTAAGATAGTTTACCCCAGTTTCTTTTCATTCTATTAAAGTGTTTAATAAATCATCATATTCATTATTTATATCAATTGTTTCACTTGTATCTGAATAACCCTTAAAAGTTCCTCATTTCATCTTATATTCATTAATAAATTGTTGATATGCTTTAATTAATTTTCATAAGAAATATTGATTTTGTGCTTGAGGGATTGGTAATTTATTTATAATTACATGCTCTAATTCTGGGTATTGTGATAATAATATTAATTCATGACGTTCTATAGAAGAATTATAATTATATGGGACTTTAAAGTGAATTAATCTTCTTGTAGTTCCATTATCTCCAGCTTCAAATGTAGGATGGTCATTTCCAGTGATGAATCATGTTTGTATATTTGCACTTTCATTATTATTAACATATTTTCTAGGAATAATAATAGTTGGTTTTACTGATGTAGGATTACATGTTGCTTTTAATGTTGAAGCAAATGCATGATTTAGATGTGACGGCATTTCATCAAAATAGATAAATGTTTTATCCATAATGTTTGCTAATCCAAATACACTATTCTTATCAGTTGCAGACCTTGATTCAACTTCTGCAAAATTATCCATTCCAATAATATTCTTCATATATGTAGAAAATGTAGATTTTCCAATTTCTCCTGGACCTGATAAATAAATCAAGTATCCTGAATTGTAATTAAATAATCCATGTGCTAGAAGTGTTAGGAAATGTGCTTGTCTTTCTTGAGTTCCTAATAGATATGTAAACATTTGGTCAACTATTTTTTTATCATTTTCTGAAATAGTATTAATAATATTCTCATCATATACATAATTAATAGGATTTAATGTGAATAAAGTATGACTTGTAGGTAATGGATAGAAATTACTATCTCTATATTTGAAATATCCATTATTAAAGACAGCTAATCATTGTTGATGATTTAAATCTATAATGCAATTAGGGTCATTTGAAATAATCCCTCATATTGATTCTCTACATTTATTTTTAGGTGAATCTTCTCATCTAGTTGTTAACTTTTGTGCTTTATCAGTTGCACTATCATTGATTTCTTTGTATTGATATACCTTATTCATTAGATAATCTAAAGTGAAATGATAGATTTGGTGATTAATTTTTGTTCTAAAAGCTATTGAATCAGCTGTTCCACCATATATAAATTTTCCATTCTCTATATAATAAACATCTAATCCATTTATTTTAAATTGAAAATGTTTTAAGACTGCATCTTTAATTTCTTGTGCTTTTTCATAATCTGATGCATTTTTAAATTTTATAACAATTTCATTTCTTTTTTGTTGTTCTAAGTCGGCAAAGATATCTTGCTCAACTGTGTGTGTTTCTGTGTGTTTTTGTGACATTTGTATGTCCTTTCTGTTCATTATCTTGAACATGGTTATTGTATCATAGAATTTTAATTTTGTTTAAAAAATCTTTTTTTTCTTTAATTTGAAACACAAAACACACAATATTTAGAGAATAATACACATACTAATACACAAATGATTTCCTTATTTAATGGGGATTTTATGCCTATAATGTCCTATTTTGTGTGTTTGTAGATAAAATATATATAAACTATCCCTATAAATTAATAATATATATAGATAATTTTCTAGGAGTAGTTTTAAGAAATACGACACACAAAACACACAGAGCATTATTTTTAGCATTTTGTATGTAATATTTTTTATATTTTTTGTTTTATTTTAAAAGTTTAATGTATAATAATAATATGATATCTAGATTGGCCTCCATTTGTTTCTAGTTATCATAGAACTATAACTTTTCAATGAATCGTTCTTTTGTATAAGATATAAGCCCATTTTATTATTAGAGCATTTGTTTACTTTTTGTTCATTATCTATCTTTAAAGGTTAAGTTATGGTGAAGTCAGTGTAAAAACTGACTTTTTTCTTTGTCAAATTTCCCCATATGCATTATTTTAGTCTTATTTATGTGTGTTTTGTGGTGTGTGTTTCTTGAAAGTAAAGTCGTATAAACACTACATACAAACTTTGTTTGGTGTAAGTGTTATATCAGTGAACTGTAGCTTAGGCTGAACGGCGACATATTATGTAATAATATGGCACAGGTAAACACTAGGTTTAAATGTCGCTGCTTCATAACACTTAACCAAACCTCCAAAATTCCCCATTGAAACTAAACACACCTAACTTACCCACATGTCAACTTATCCACAATTAAACAAATACCAAAATTGGTATCACATCAAAGTTGTCAACAATCATACACATACCAAAACCGGTATTGGTATCAAGTTATCCACATTGATTGTTGAGTTATCCACAAAGTTATCCACATACTTATCCACGGGAAAAAAATGACACTTTGGATAGGATTCAAACCCCACTCACACAAATCAAATCAAATTAACCTAAATGTGATACAATATAACTATTCAAGGAGGATACACATGCTATCACAAACAAAACTAGCTATCTTAAACCATCCAGCTAAGAAAAAAGTTATCATTGGGGGGAAAAATACTGGAAAGTCCATTATCCCAATTTACAATGTCATTTCTAGAATGGAAGATGAACTATATTACAATGCAATGGCATTTCGTAAATACAAAGAACAATCATCAACTAAACTAGGGAATGCTATTCAAGCAATGGTAACCATCCGTAAGCAAAGTGGGGAAAATTTCAAATACGAATATGAAAGAAACCAAAGCCGTTTCTATCGTAAAGTCCATAAAACAGCTCTAACTAAAAACCAAGCGATTGTTTTCGGCTCACTAGAAGACATCTCAGCATCAACCGATGGAGCTGACCCAGCTAATGCAGGTTATTACGGGGACATCATTTTTGATGAACCAGTTGTTAAAGAAGATATCACTAACCCTGACAAAATCCCCTCAGCTGAAGAATTCAATGAACAACTAGCAATTATCTTTGACAATACCTATCGTTTCATTCCAGCATGAGAATCAAGAACTGGTCTTAAAGTTCAAAAACCATTTACATTCTGATTCACCATGAACCCATGGGGAAATCATCCACTCATTCTAGAAGCAGAACAAATCCTTCCAGAAGAAACTTTTTTAACATGAGTATTCAATGGTACACCATTAGACACTCTATTACAAAATCAACAACTAGCAATCGAATGATTTAATGATTCTAAAAACATTGAAGCTTTAACAAATAACCATACAATGACAACTTATGACCCTCAAACAGATACATTGTTTGCTAGAATGACTAAGTTCGCTAATCCATTAAACCAACAAGACCCATTAAAATCAGATATCGTTAAAGACATTCGTTCAGCTGTTATCAATCAAAACATTAATAAACTATGTATTTTAATTGGAGTTAAGCATCAAGGTTCTACAGACCAAGCAATGATGTCATACAACATCAAATCATTCAATAATGAAAAGACTGCTCAAGAACTTATCTCTGAAGGTTTTAGAATTAACACTGCAACATATTCAGTGGATGTGGATACTTCAAGAGTTTTTACAATCACTCCAGTTTTATTACTACAAAGAAATATTAGCTTTTTAAATGAACATTCTAGAGAAACAATCATTTATGTAGACCAACAAATTGAAATTCCAGCAGATGGAACAGGTGCAATAGGTGAGAAAAATCAACTTTATGTAGATTTATTAGTCAAAGCAATCATGAAACATAACTCAAGTTATTCTAGAAGATATTGAACTAATTCAAATTGTCGTCTAGTTGTAGATGAATCTAGAGATTTATATCTATTCCAACTTTTAAATGCTAACATTCCTAACATTTCTTCAGGTGGTGGATTCTTAAAAAATGGGATGTGAAACATTGTTGCTCGTCAAGATATGGTTGAAATGGGATTCAATAAAGGAAAAATCTATAACCATC
>JBOFCV010000152.1:0-3278 GCA_051646305.1 Turicibacter sp. | reverse complement strand
GTCAGTCTAGTAGTTTTTCAACAATTCAAACGATACCTTGTATTGATCGCGAACCTATTCCGCTTGTTTTTATTCGCGCACCTTATGTAATAGATGCTGGACCAAAGGTTCAGATCCTGTCAACAATAGATGATAAAATTATTGCTTGTGAGCAAAATAATATGTTAGCTACTTCGTTCCATCCAGAATTAACTGATAATCTAAGTTTTCATCAATATTTTGTAAATATGATCAAAAAAAGAGCCGACTCTCAATCATGAGAGTCAGCTCTTTTCGCTTAATTAAACGTGTTTATCATGTAACTTCTTAAAGAAACGTTGAATACTTTCAAGTGATTGAACAATTTGTTGATCATCACGAATTTCTAAATCTTTTAGAGCAGCATTCACTAATTCACTATGGAATTTTTCATGTATCTCAAAAATTTCTTGACCTTTTTCAGTTAAATCAAGTAGGACAATACGACGATCATTTACATCTCTTTTACGAGTGACATATCCTTTATCAACTAAACGATTAACTGATGTAGTTAATGTTCCCATTGTAATCAACAAACGTTTTGCTACATTTCCCATTGTTGCAACTTCTGACTTTCGAATCGCTTCAATCACGTGAATCTCTGTCATTGTAACGTCCTTCGCATTATTTTCAGTTAAATTTCTTTCTTCAAGAATTAAAATCTGATTAAATACATCAGTTAATAATGAATTAATTACTGTTTTTGCGCGTTCCACTTATAACACCTCCTACTATTACTCAAGTAAGTGAATCGTCTATATACGAATCGATAAATAAACTAGATAAGCTGTTGCAACCTATAAAGCTTGAACCCGCTGGTATGATGGCATCATGCGTAGGTTAGCGTAAATACTTTTACAATACCTATCACCCAAGAAATATAATCTTATGTATAAGTTATGTCGTTTTATAGTCATAGTAATAGTTTTGAAAATCAAAAAAAACTAACTGTAACTTATATATCAAGACAATCTGGTTATTAAATGATTTAAAATGGCTCAATATTTAAATATATCTCTTTTAACCGGTTACATAAATCTACCTGACAGTAATCTATTATATCATAAAATTATTGTAAAAAAAAACTAAGAGAAGCGCTCTCCTCCTAGTTTTATTATTGATAATCTAATAATCTTTAAATCGTATTTCCTTAAAAATCCATAAAAAACATCAGTACCCTTAATTTTTCCACTGCAATTTTTACTTTTTTCAAAGGGGGACTTGCTACGATTTTAAAGATATTATTTAGTACTTTCAATGTAAGCAACGATGCTTTTAACTGTTTTGAAGTTTTTAGCATCTTCTTCAGAAATTTCTAAATCATATTCTTCTTCTAAAGCCATGATTAATTCAACAGCATCTAAAGAATCTGCCCCTAAATCTTCTAAAGTTGATTCAATTGTTACTGCTTCTGCATCTACACCTAATTCATCTACAATAATTTCTTTTACGCGATCAAATACCATTATAATTCCTCCTCGTTATTTTTTTTCAGTTAAATTCCTGTGGTTTTTCATCCTATTGAAATCAAATGATACAATGTCACTTAAAAAGAAATTATTTAAAAGTTAACACATACCATTCAATTATACACACTTAGAACTAGCTCTATACTTAAAGCAGACCTACATTAAAAATTTAATGAAACAAAGTTTTATATAACTTCTAAATTAGTTTGAAGTTCAAAGTTGAACTGTGATTTCATTATACATCCTTTGAGTTTCAAAGTAAATAGGATATTAAGCTTTTTCTACTGAATATTTAGTTTTTAATCCTTGAGTGAATGCAGAATATAATTCATTTTGTTTTTTAGAGAATAAGAATTGGTGAATTTGTTCTTTTACAGCATCTAATGCTACTGTTTCGTTTTTATCTAATAATTTGATGATGTGGAATCCAAATTGTGTTTTAACAAGTCCTGAAACTTGTCCAACTTCTAAAGCGAATGCTGCTTGCTCAAATTCTGGAACCATTTGTCCAGGTCCGAAATCTCCTAAATCTCCACCACGTTCACCAGATGGACATTTAGAATTTTTAGCTGCTAACTCTTCAAATGAAGCGCCATCATTGATTTGATCAAGTAAGTTTTGAGCAACTTCTTCTGTTTCAACTAAGATATGAGCCGCACGAACCGTTAATTGTTTGAATTGCTCTAAATTTGCATTGTAGTAATCTGCAACTTCTTCATCAGTTACATTAACCGTTTGGAACATTTTTCCGATACTGTGTTGGAATACGAATTCACGGTATAATTTTTGGAAATCTTCAGTTTGAGTTAATCCATTTTCAATTGCATCTTCAACAACTAATTGACGAGAAATTAATTCATTTAATAATTCGCTTTTTTCTTCCTCAGTTGTGATGTTTACTTTTTGTTGTTTTGCTAATGCCTCAATTGTTTCATTTAACATTTCTTCTGTGATTGCATATTCATTAACTTTTGCTAAAACTTTAGTCATTTTAATTACTTCCTTTCGTCGCTTCTGTTTTATAACAGATTTATATTTTCAGACCAACGCCAAATGCTTTTATCTTCATGTAATTAGGCATCTTATCGAATCAATTACCATCTTGTTAACAAAAAAATAATTAATTCTTATCATCATAAGTTCTATTTTATTACTAATTTCATATTTAGTAAATACCTATGCCTTTAATTACTTTGTGGGTGCTAACATACTAAGTGCTAAACGCTTACGGTTAAGATCGACTGAGTCTACCCAAACCGTCACGACATCTCCGATTGAGACAACGTCCATCGGATGCTTAACAAAACTTCTACTCATTTTAGAAAGATGAACAAGGCCATCTTCTTTCACGCCACAGTCAACAAACACACCAAAATCGACCACATTACGAACAGTTCCTTTTAACTCCATACCAGGTTTTAAATCCTCAATTTTTAAAACATCTGAGCGCAATAACGGTGATGAGATGTCATCGCGTGGATCACGGTTCGGTGCGACTAGGGCATCTAAAATATCGTTTAATGTATGCTCACCGACGTTTAATGTCGCCATTAATTCTTGACGATTTACTTTTTGAACAGCTTGTTTTAAAGTTTCTGTTCCTAAATCATTTTTTGTTAATCCTAAATTTGCAAGAACTTGCTCTGCCACTTTATAACTCTCCGTATGAATTCCCGTTTTATCCAGTGGATTTGTTCCATCTGTAATACGTAAGAATCCAATTGCTTGCTCATATGTTTTAGCTCCGAAACGAGCAACCTTTTTCAATTCATCGCGCGTTGTAAATTTTCC
>JBOFCV010000149.1:0-4122 GCA_051646305.1 Turicibacter sp. | reverse complement strand
CTTATTAACTCATGAATTTCTTTTTTTTCCATCTAACCATCCCTCATGCCATCTTTTCTTCTTAGTTTGTACACCATATTAAGATAATCCCCTATCCTTTTGTATACGTGTCCTATTCCTCTAAAGAGTGGTCATGCCCTAAAAATTCCTTTTCAAAGCTGATGGTTGTACCCACACCTATTTGCGATTGTACTTCAAACATATCACTAAATGATTCCATAATCATAAACCCTAGACCACTTCGCTCCTGTTCACTTTTGGTTGTATACAATGGCTGTTTTGCTTGTTCAATATTAGCAATTCCACGACCAGAATCTTTTATCGTTACCTTTAATTTGCGTCCGATTATCGTAGCGTGCATATCAACTAATCCATTTTCATCATCTTCATAACCATGAATAATTGCATTAGTTACCCCCTCAGAAACAATTGTTTTAATTTCTGTCACTTCTTGTGAACTCGGATCAAGCGGTGCGATAAACCCAATAATAACAAGTCTTGCAAAACTTTCATTTATACTTTTTGCAGGAAATTGTATGTGCATTTCATTGTTCATATTACGCGATCCCCCTAATGATAGCCCTGATCTGTGTCTCGTCTTCTATTACTTTAATTATCTGTGTTAATCCAGATAATTCAAACACCTTTTTCACTAATGGTTTCATTCCAATTACCATAACTGTCCCATTAACTGATTTTAATTGATTATAACGTCCTAGAATAATCCCAATTCCTGAGCTATCCATAAAATCTAAATGCTTCAAGTTAAACACAATATGACGTATCTGATGTTCTAACATAACTGAATTTAATCTGCTTCGTAACTGATCAGCAGTATGATGGTCTAGTTCTCCGCTCAAATTAACATAAAGCACGGTTTCTTCTACATAAATTGAAACTGAAATACTCATGAAAATCCCCTTCCCGTATCTTATTAAATTAATTGTAAAACATATTTTTTAAAATATGTACTTTTCGACATAATTATAAAAAAATAATATTAATTATATAAGCTTGTGATTTTCATTTCTGTAGAAAGTTGTCTAAAGTGTTAAAAAAAAGAAGAAAATGCATAAAAAATGTTATGCATCTTCTCCAAATAATATTTTAGAAATAATATGCGAGTATAAACCAAAGAAATTATTTTTCTCAATCGACTCACTTACTGTAACAGGAATCTGTTTATATTCTTTACCAGCATAATGATATGTTAATTGACCTATTTCATCTCCTGGTTTAATAGGTAATGTTAACTCACTATTTAAGGTTACCGTATAATTTCCTTCTTCTAATACATCCGTCTTCTTTTTTAACAATTTTACAGGTTCAGCAGTTACAACATCAAATTGACGTGTTTTAGCTAAAAAATTATATCCTTCGCTAACAACAGTTCCTAATTCAATTTTTGGTACAAGTTCGTATTGTTCGTAAGCATACTCAATTAATCGAGTCATTTCTGCATTTCTAACATCTGATTTACTAGCTCCCATGATTACAGCAATTATTCTCATCTCGTCACGTTTTGCAGTTGCCGTTAAACAATAGCCTGCTTCTTCAGTAAACCCAGTTTTTAATCCATCAACCCCATCTACATATTTAATCAATTTATTTGTTGTAACCAACCAAAATGGAGATTCAGTATCTTGGCGAATATAGTCTTCATACTTTCCAGTATATTCAGTAATCTCTGGATATTCTAATAATTTTCTAGCAATAATAGCCATATCATATGGAGTTGTGATATGTCCCTCTGCTGTTAACCCTGTTGGATTTTTAAAGACTGTGTTTGTCATCCCAAATTCTTTTGCTCTTTCATTCATTAAATTGACAAAAGCTTCTTCACTTCCCGCAACACGTTCTCCTAATGCTGTAATAGAATCATTTGCTGATGCAATTGCAACACTCTTAAACAAGTCACGAACAGACATTTTTTCTCCTGGTTTTAAATATACTTGTGATCCACCAAGACTTGCTGCGTGTTCACTTACACGAATAATCTCATCCCATTCCAGTGCACCATTGTTTATTGCCTCGAGTACGAGATACATTGACATCATTTTGGTCATACTCGCAGGAGCTAATTGTTCATGAGAATTTTTTTCATAGAGGATTTCACCAGTCTCTGCTTCAATTAAAATCGCAGCTTTCCCATCAACAACCAAATCGTTGGCACTGACACTAAACCTTGGAAAAATAAAACCAATCATAAAACAACTAATAAGACTTAACATCAAATTTCTTACTTTCATTAGTTCACCTCATTTTCTACTTACTTCATTACTGTTTTATGAAATCATCATTATAAATATGATAAACTGCACGTCTTTTCAAACCTTTTTATTTTTAATCTTTTTATCAAATAAAAAGATCAACCTAATTTCGTTTAAAATACTCATCTATCTGATTTAAAATAAAAAAAAGATAGTTAATCCACATTTCTTGTAGAATTAACTATCTTTCTTAAATTTGACACTAAATTCGATGTAGAGAATTTTTTGTCACATAAAATTTATGATATGTTATTTAATAATATCATAAATTAAAGTAGGTGAAGAAACAACATCAGGCGTTATCTCATATGCTTGAGTAATATTATCAACAATCTCTAGATTGTCATCTTTATTTGTATGAATATAGGCAATAACATCATCTTTTTGGACATATTCAGCAACTTTTTTATCTAATATAATTCCAACCCCCATATCAATCACATCATCTTTTGTAGCACGACCTGCACCAAGTTTCATCGCTGCCACACCAATTGATAAAGCATCTATTGTTTGGATATAGCCCGTTTTAGATGACTTAACAGGAATAATAGATTTAGCATTAGGTAACAACTCTTTATTTTCAATCATAGCTATGTTTCCACCTTGAGCTTGAACAAACTCTTTAAATTTACCAAATGCCTCACCATTATGTAAGTTTTCTTTTAACTGCTTGTATGCAATTTCTACACTCGGTGCCTTTTTAGCTAACATGACCATATGACTTCCCAGTTGTAAGACAAGTTCTTCTAAATCTTTTGGTCCATTACCTTGTAAAGTATCAATCGCTTCTTTAACTTCTAACGCATTTCCAATTGCAAAACCAAGTGGTTGGTTCATATCTGTTAAAAACCCTACTGTTTGGCGTGATGCATCTCGTCCAATCTCTACCATGGCTTGGGCTAACATTTTTGCATCTTCTTGTGTTTTCATGAAAGCACCGGCTCCAAACTTCACATCAAGAACGATAGCATCAGCACCAGCGGCAATTTTTTTACTCATAATTGAAGAGGCAATAAGAGGGATAGAGTCTACCGTTGCTGTTACATCTCGAAGAGCATATAATAGTTTATCCGCTGGCGCCAAATCTCCTGATTGACCAATAATAGAAATTTTTATATCATTCACTTGATTAATGAAGTGTTCCATCGTCACTTCAATTTTCATCCCTTCGATGGCCTCTAATTTATCTAGTGTACCTCCTGTATGTCCAAGTCCGCGACCACTCATCTTTGCAACCGGAACCCCCATAGAAGCAACTAATGGGCCTAAAACAAGTGACGTTTTATCTCCGACTCCGCCTGTTGAATGTTTATCCACTTTTATACCTTCGATTGCAGATAAATCAATAACTTCTCCTGAATTAACCATTGATTGAGTTAGATAAAGTCGCTCATCTTTTGTCATGCTATTAAAGATTACAGCCATAAGAAACGCAGCCATTTGATAATCAGGAATTTCCTTTTTTGTATACCCTTGAATCATCCACTCAATTTCATGTTTTGAAAGTTCTATATTTTGTCTTTTTTTATAAATCAAATCAACCATTCTCATAAAATCACCCTTTATCGTTAAAATAATATCTTATACGGTATGATTATACCCTAATCCAGTGATTAATAAAACGACTCTATTAAAATATCAAATAAAAAGAAAAATTTTTTTCTTGTATAGTAAGCAAAAAGAGGGGAAAAATTTATCTGTGACCTTAAAGATTGAGGTGAAAGAATGTTCCGTCAACATAAGATTTTGTGCGAAAATAAAGAAGTTATTATTTATTTATTCCTCTTCACTCAAGAAATCGATTTGGAGACGATGAAAAACATATTTTCTCAAATGCCACAAGAGATTCTTG
>JBOFCV010000144.1:0-12861 GCA_051646305.1 Turicibacter sp. | reverse complement strand
TGGTAGTTTGAACTTATGGGATTGGACGCATGGGTTAGGAGCGAGTATGTTTTCTCATGTGTACTATTTTATTACGTCACCATTCTTTTGGGTGACGACCATTTTCCCAAGAGCCATGATGCCACAATTATTTTTATATTTGTATATCATTAAGCTCTCATTGCTGGCGATATTTAGTTTCTTATGGTTGACGCAACTAAATAAAAAACACAGTATATCTTTTATTGGGGCCATTATTATAACGTTTTCTGGATGGGTCCTGACGTATTATCATTTCTTTTTCTTTTTAGATGCATTCTTATTTTATCCACTTGTATTGTATGGAATCGAAAGATATAGAAAAGCACGAAAAGTTGGTATTATGCTGATAGCCATTGCCTTAGTCACGACCATTAATTTCTATTTCTCTTATTCGCTTATTCCGTTTGCCATGCTATATTCGTTGTTTAGAAATGCGGTAGCTTATCGCGGAAAAGAAATTGTTTATGAACAGTTAAAGATCATTGGTTTTTATTTATTAGGGATTGGCTTAGCAGGCTTTGTTCTAATTCCATCAGCACTTATTATTCTACAAACCCCAAGGCTTGGATCAAGTGACATCACCTTAACTTCAATGTTATCGATTAAAGAGCTATATCGATTTGTGACCAGTATCTTTATTCCAGTTGGGCACAGATTTGATCCTAATTATTTAATACCGACTCGATTTGATTCAGGAATTGGTTGGGGAGGTGGGGCCTCACTTTATGCCTCAATGTTAGTTCCACTTTGTGTCCCACTTATTTTGTTTATTAAAGATAAACGTGAGAAAATATGTTATGTACTCTTTGGTAGTATCTTATCAGTCTTCTTGCTATTTAAAGTCTTTTATATCTTATTCCAAGGGGCATTGGAGACGCGTTGGTTATACATGTTTACGTTCTTATTTGTGATCATCGTGACGAGATTTTTAGATTTGTATTTCGATGAAAAAAATGAGCTCCAAACAAAACGGACAGTCATTAGTTTGATCGGATTAGGGATGTTATCCATTGCGATTGTTTGGGGATTAACCTTTATTACTTATAAAAAACAATGGAATACAAGTGAGCAAGAGCTGATGTGGTTAAAAAATAATGGCATGGCGACTGTCTTCTTTGTGATCGCTTATGTCGGTATTTTATGTGCAAATAAATTAAAATACCGTGAAGTCTTGTTGGCACTTATCCTGGTTATTGAATGTTTATTTGCTTTTAAAAATGTTTTATCAACAGATGCGCCTTTGACGAAAGAAGGGGTTGAATACGGACAAGTCGAGAAATCATCTTTCTTCGATGAGTTAAAAATAGTTGATGATAGTTTTTACCGAGTTGAGTTTAATGCCAAAGGATTCTCAGATAATAACTTGCCATTAGCAAGTAATTTCTCTGGCTTTAGATTTTATACATCTGTTTTCCAGTATAGCCAAAATGATTTCTTGAGTCAGTTTAAGGTGGCACAATGGGCAACCTCACGTGTGTATGGAAAAGAAAATATCTTGAACTTATTATCGTATAAATATTTTGTTGATTTTATTGGAGATGCGAATACCCCTTATGGGTTTGAGTATTATTCACATGTTCAAGGAATTCCTGTCTATATAAATAAATATGCAAGTGAGCTTGGGTTTACATTTAAAGAGACCATGAGCGAAACAGAGTTTAATCAAAAGACGCCATTGGAACAAAATTTATTATATCCAAACTATTTAATTGTGCCAGATGAGTTTGCACAAAAAGAAGTGACTCAGTTTAATGCGATGGATTCATTAGAACCAATTTTAGTTGAGGCACAGCCAGGATATTATGAATTTGAATTTGATGAAATAAAAGAAAATGTCATGATTTATTTAGAGAATTTTGGATCTCCTAATTTACATGTAGTGGCCTATTTAGATGACGAACAGGTTTATGAAGAGGAGATGTATCAATTTGATTTTGCAGGAAGTTATATTAATGTTCCATTTAATAAACTAGCTATAACCGTAAAAACTGTTAATGATGACTTTGGGTTAGGGTGGTTAAATATTTATTTAGATGAAAAGTTAGAGAGATATGATCCAATATATGAGGATCGTTTGAATGAATCGCTAAATATCATTGAATTTAATAATGATCAACTTAGGGCATCGATTGAGATTAAAGGTGAATCAAAATGGCTGTATACATCGATTCCTTACGATAAAGGATGGAAAGTGTTAGTTAATAATCAAGAAATAACACCGATAAAAGTAAACCAAGGATTTATCGGACTTCAATTAGAACCGGGAACATATGAATTAGAATTTAGTTTCTATCCGAAAGGGTTGAACATAGGACTTGCTTTAAGTCTATTTAGTGCGGTAACATTAGCTAGCATTGCATTAAAAAACCGTTCAAAAAAAGAGGTGAATGAGAAATAAAGGACTGCGTAAAGGTCGGTAATCACTCGAATGAATAGTCGAAGAAAAAATCCCGTCATTTCTTTATTGATAAAGGAAATGACGGGATTTTTTTAAATTAATTTTTTGCGATTTTCAATCATAACAATTGGGATGAACGCGAGTAATGCGATTAATGAAATGATAGACCCTATCATTAACCCTGGTGGCGTGTAGGTCAATGAGATGTCATAAGTACCCATTTCAAGTGGAATACCGATAAATCCGCCCTGAACTGATTCTATAGCCGTGGGTTGGCCATTAACAGTTACTTTCCAACCCGTATCAAAAGGAATAGATAAGAATAAATAGCCAGGTGTAGTCATTTCAATCGATCCGTTTAGTTTGTTGTTTGAAAAATCTGAAAGCATGAATAAATCACGTGACGACTTAGAAGCAAGTTGTGTCTGATAATTGATAGATGAAATTGATTCATCATTAAGGATTAGGGTATTTAAGAAGTCGATATCAGCACGATTAAGGTGTTTTGCTTCACTTAAAGAGATGAAATTGGTGAAAGAATAGCCAATAGGTAATGAATTATTTAGTTGATAGAGTGACTCATTTTCAAAGGTCTTTACAAGCGTTAATTCAGACAGATTTGGAACCAACGCTTCTTCACCATGTTTAATTAAATAATAGTTTACACCTAACATTTGATGCAAGTCGGATTCTAATATATGGAACCCCCAATAGTTAGGATTAGCACCGATTAATTCAATGAAATCACCTAATGAAAATTGGTACATACTGTCATAAGTAGAAACCCCACGATAACCGTAATGTAAGTTTAAATTTCGATACGTACTGTAATCTTTAGGTGCGATAGGGGTGAAAACACGATAGAAGGATGAATCAATTGTTTCAAGATAGTCAAATGCGTCAGTACTATATTTTTCACCTAAGGCAAATGTTGAACTTTCTTCAGGAAAACGGTGTAAGGTTTTTGTTGAACTTAAGATAAGTTCTAAGACGAGTAGTGAACCGATAGCTAATAGTTTCAGTCTATTATTTTTAATTAAAATAAAAATAAATGCATAGACTCCAACAAGGATAGCTGTAAAAATCATCATCTTAATTTCTGCTATTTGAAGTTCAAATAAATACTCATAACTGACAAATCCAATGACACATAAAAGCAGTAGCGCTATAAAAACGAGGATTGAACTTGTTAGGATGAGTTTGTTAGATTGGTCTTTTTCATTTAATAATTTTCCTACCAGAATTGTATTTATTAGAATAATCAAGATCGTCCATCTAAAGGTAGGTTCACTTAAACCATGCATAAGTGATCCCCCATAAGGAGACAGTAACAAGCTACCCATCACAAGATAGAGTGATAACCATAACCAAGTTTCTTTCATTTTGTAACGCTTAACGTTAAAGAAGTAGGTAAACAAGCAGGTAAAGGCGACGACCGCGCTATAGATTGTTAATTGATTTGTTCGATAATCATCTGTATTAAATAAGAGAGGTTTATCCCAAGTCGCATCAAAGTTTGGTGTGAGGGCACGCATAACCAAATCTAAATATATTTTGATTGGATTCCAAAGTAGAGTTAATGATTCTTGATCAGTTGCCAAACGTGTATTTTGAATCGTGTGGAGAGCAGCTGGGAGGATCAAGATAAGTGCCATGAAACATCCCAGAATAAATCCACCTACAAGTTTTAGGGACCAAACGAAAAACTGTTTTAGATCAAATGGATTAACCATAAAGTATCGCAGTGGCCAGTAAAAGATTAAAAAGACACATAAAGACCAAAAAAGGTAATAATTAGAGATAAGTAGTAAGAAAGACGAGATAATAACAAGGCTTACTTTTTTAGACTGAATAAATTTTTCAATCGCTAAGAAAATTAGAGGTAATAAGGCAAACCAAGTGATATACATGGGATGCTCCATAAATAGGAATGTCCAGCCACTAAATCCGTACATTAGAGAAGGAATCCATCTTGATGATTTACAAATATCCATTTCTTTTAATAATCTTGAAATACCTAAGGTAGCAACCAGTAATTTTAAAATTGTTATATATAATAGGGCGTCGATTATTTTACTAACAGGAAATAAAAGTGTTAAATAGGCAAAAGGGTCCCCCATTAAATAATACGTTTTAGATCCAACAAAATTTGTCCCTAAAAACAGATTCCAAGACCAAAAAGGAAGTTCTCCACTTGTCATTAAGTGATGAAATTCTTCATAAAAATAAAGATGTTGATTTTGATAGTCAAAGCCAAGGGTGAAGGTGCCTGGATTGAAAAGATAAACGCCAAATATGGCAAGCGTTAAAATAATAAAGCTAAGCAGAATGTATTTTTCTTCTGTAATAAATTTTTTAAACATCAAATCACCTTTCTAAACAAGAGATATTTATCCATATTATATCATATTAAGTAGAGGGAATAACGATGTTTTGGTAAAATGACACCTGATTTATCGAGATCACTGAAAAACTAAAGAGAACGCATAAAGCTTAGTAAAAATTAACTGAATAATTAAAAAAAATCATAGAAAACGGAACGATTCAGCCTGTTTCTCTATGATTTTTTATCGTTTTAAGACTAACGTCTATCACCCCAATTAATTAAAGTGACTTTTTCAGTGACCTCGATTTATCTCTGCTCTATTTTGAAAATAGAAAAAAAATAAGTCGTATTGTAGCGTTTTAATTACTAATATATTACACAATAAAAGCATTGATTCTAAGTTTGCTTGTTTGTTATAATGTCTAAAGAAGGCGAAGGGGTGGAGAAAATGAAGAAATTCAGTGAATTTAAAGGATATATACTCGTTATTTTATACGTAGGTGGATTAGTAAGTTTAGATCTTTTATTAAAGATAATGGTTGACTATTCATTGTATGCTCCTCGTGCCATATTGTTTTCAATGTCGTTTGCAGCGATATTTGCAGCGATAGGATTGATGTTTAAAGGGATAGGAAGACTTGTTTTTTATGGTTTAACAGGATCTTTATTTTCAATATTAGCATTAGGACAAGTCATTTATTATCGGTTTTATAAAGGTTTCTTTTCAGTCAATCAAATGACTAATTTAGGTGAATTAGGTACCGTTAAGGGTGAAATCCTTCGTGTTTTAGAAGTGAAGTACCTTCTGTTTTTTGTACCTGTTGCTTTAATTATCTTGTGTGGGATTCTATTGAAAAAATTTCAGACAAGACATAAATTTGATTTTTATGGAATTATTTTATTAGTTATTGGAGCAGCTTTGTTAAGTAGTTTTACCAAGTCAACATTTAATGTGGCCGAGTCTGATGTCGATCGTTATAAAGATGACCAGTATTTATTTAACACGTTATTTGATAAAGAAAAATCAATGAATCGTTTTGGGCTTTATCAGTACACGCTACAAGATATTAAGTTAACAGTTAGCAGAAATCTTGAAAAAACGCAGACGACAGGTGCACAAACTTCAATGATTGATGACTATTTTGAAAAATTAGATCATACACATGAAAGTAATGAGATGACAGGATTATTTGAAGGAAAAAATGTGGTTTATGTCATGGCAGAGAGCTTATTTGATCGCGCGATTGATCCCAATGTCACGCCAACCTTATCTAAATTCATTAGTGAGGGTATTTATTTTGATAATTATTACTCACCGACCTATAAAGGATCAACAAGTGACACAGAATTTATTGCAAATACCTCACTTGTTCCCTCTGTAAATTACGGGAATACCTCTTACGACTTTTCACAAAATTATTTCCCTAATTCATTAGCGAATAACTTCCGTGATGCAGGGTATAAGGCACAGTCCTTCCATTCTAATACAGGAGATTTTTATAACCGATTTAATTATCATGAGGCATTAGGTTATGAGGAGTTTTATGATCAAAAGGCATTAGGACTAAACTTTTTACCAGAATGGCAATATATGATTAACTGGCCAAGTGACACGGATTTAATAGATGCTGCAGCTGATGTATTCTTAGAAAATGACCAGTTTTTCAGCTACATTATCACAACAAATGGACATACACCTTACACAACTGAACGAACAGAGTTACTTGATAATTATAATTATGTGAAGCCGTTTATAGATTCAGAAGATGATGAAATTGTTTATTACTATGCTGCTCAGAATGCGTTTGATCAATCAATGGAACAATTAGTTAATCGACTTGAAGAGGCAAATGAATTAGATGATACCGTCATCATTATTTTTGGTGATCATTATCCATATCCAATTCACCATGAAAAATTATGGGCTTATGATTCAACTGATGAGTGGAACTGGCAAGAATTCCATAAGGTTCCTTTAATCATGTGGACCCCGGGTGCAGAGCAACAAACGGTTTCTAAACTAATGAGTTCATTTGATCTAGCTCCAACCGTTGCTAACTTATTTAATTTAGACTATGATTATTATCACGCTTTTGGTGTAGATGCTTTTTCAGAAAAAGAATCAAGTGTTATCTTTGCTAATTATGGCTGGATAAGTGAACATGCTCGTAATAATAAGTGGTCTGATTATTATGAATCATACGATGAGATAGGGACCGAGGCTTATATGCAAGCAAAAGATTCTGAAGTGATTGAAATGTTTGACATTGGACAAAAAGTATTAAAAGATAATTATTTTTTAAAGTAAGATAAAAAAATCTCAACGAACCTAACTGAGCATCTGGTTAGTCCGTTGAGATTTTATTTTGTAGATTTTAGTTGATATGGAGAGCCGTTTTATGAAAATATGCGGATAAATAGAGTGACAATCATATTTTTACGACTATTTTTTTCTAGCATATATTCAACTATTCGTAATTATGATAAAATTTATAAATGATTGGGAAAAAAATAAAACAAAAAAAACACAAAAATTGAGTTTTTAAAATAGAGAGTATATGAGGAGATTTATAACTATGTATAAGAGTAAGGTGACTATCATTATTCCATGTTTAAATCCTGATGAGATGATGTTAAATCTCATTGAGAAATTAAAAATGAATCAATTTGACCATATTTTAGTTGTTAATGACGGAAGTTCTAAGGATTATGATGCATTATTTGAAATGGCGGCTACAAAATATGGATGTACCATTTTAAAACATCATGTCAATCTTGGAAAAGGTCGTGCCTTGAAAACCGCTTTTAATTATTATTTAAATACGCAAGAAAATCAAATGGGGGTTGTAACAGTCGATGCTGATGGACAACATTCAATCGAGGGTATTATCGGTTGTGCTAAAAAATTAGTAGAGCATCCGAGTGATTTAATCATGGGCTGTCGAGAGTTTGATGTTGAATCAATTCCATTCCGTAGTAAGTTTGGAAATATCTTAACGCGTCATGTATTCAAAGTATTATGTGGTGTTTCTGTTTCTGATACCCAAACGGGTTTAAGAGGAATTCCAAATGAATTTATGAAAACATTGATGAATGTGGCAGGGGAGCGATTCGAATATGAAATGAATATGTTGATTGAGTGTAAACAACATGACATCACGATTCAAGAAGTTCCAATCGAAACGATTTATTTAGAAGATAATAAATCTTCACATTTTAATCCATTACTAGATTCTTTGAAAATCTATTCAGTTTTCTTGAAATTTATTTTTTCATCGTTGTCATCCTTTATCATTGATATTTCATTATATACGATGTTTATCTATATGTTAAAAGATATTATACCGATGCATTATATTTTAACTGCAACGATCGTTGCTCGTATTATTTCATCCGTATTTAACTTTTATATCAATCGAACAACAGTCTTTAAATCAAAAGAAAATCAATCAAATACGTTGTTTAAGTATTATTTCCTTTGTTTTATTCAAATGATGATTTCAGGTTATGGGGTAGCAATTTTGTATCAAAATTCAGGGTTGAATGAAATTACATTAAAATTAATCGTTGATGCGATTTTATTCTTATTAAGTTTTCAAATTCAACGTGAGTGGGTATTTGCTCCTCAAAAGAAAAGAGGGAAATAATAGATGTATTTAATCGTATTTGCTCTTCTTCTTATTTCAATTTCAGGTAGCCTATCGCATCTCTTCAAACGCCAATTCGAGGAGACATTACCGGTCACACTCATGATAATCATCATGATTATGTATGTATTCTCCATCTTTTTCTCACTTCAAATGGGTTATTATGCTGTTTTAACCTTAGGTGTACTATGTTTTGCTTTTAGTGGGTATTACCTAATAAAAGATAAAAAGATATTTTTAAAAAACATAGTCACACCGGGTTTTATGGCTTTTTGTTTACTAATCGTTTTTGTATGGTGGGCACATCGTGGGCGCGTTATTTCACTTTGGGATGAATTTTCCCATTGGGGCTTAACTGTTAAGAATATGTTTGAACTGAATGTTTTAGGAAATCATGATCTGGCAACAACGACATTCAAATCATATCCTCCTGCCATTGCTTTATTGCAATATGTCATGCAACGTTTAACAGGCGTATTTATTGAAGGTAATTTATATCGCGCGATGAATATATTCTCAATCTCGTTATTGCTACCGCTATTCAAACTCGTAAAGTGGAGCGACTTTAAAAAGATTGGTTATGTGCTATTTATTATTTTGGTCATTCCACTAACTTTTTACTATGAATTTTATCATACCATTTATGTCGATGCGATTTTAGGTGTGCTCTTTGGATATACCTTAGTCACGTATTTCAATAATAAAATAGGGAAATTTAATCTTCTATCTGTGACCCTTGGCTTAGCAGTCTTGACATTAACTAAAGATTCAGGTTTTGGATTAGCTGTTATTGCCATGCTTGTGATAGGGTGTGATGCCCTTTTATTCAACCGAGTTGAATTGATCCAGTTTTGTAAGAAAAATAAATTAGCCAATAAATTAATGGTAATCTTACCGGTTGTCAGTTTAATTTTTGCAAAATATTCATGGAGTATTTATTTAAAGGTTACAAACACGAGCGATTATTGGGATAATGGTGGAATTAATATGTCTAATATATTAAGCCTTTATTCGGATAGTCTTCCGGGGTATAGAAAAGAAACGATTTTGAATTTCTTTAATGCATTATTTACGGATAAATTAACCGGATTCATGGTAGATATTACATTCGTTGGAATGATTGTTATTCTTATTATCCTAAGTGTTATTTTGGTTGCTTTATGTAAAGATAATCAGAAGAGAAGGATAAAAACAGCGCTGTACTTAACATGTTTTGGGGGGATGATTTTTACAGTTTCTTTACTATTTATCTATCTCTTTACTTATAACGAGGCAGAAGCTACAGGACTTGCATCACTGTTAAGGTATTTAGGAACTTACTTAACGGGACTCTTTATTTTTATAAATTATTTGTTATTAACTAAATTAAATGAATCTAATTTAAAACTTAAAAAATATATGTATCCAATCGCAGTCTTGTTTTTACTTGTTGTCGTAAATGTGAAGCCGTTAATAAATACAACAATTTTAGCTCCCTATTATATTGATAATACACTTGAATTGCGTCAACCTTATTTCGAAATGGAGCAAATTGTAAGCAAGGTTAACACAGAAACAGAAAAAGTTTACGTTATTACACAAAATAATAGGCCAGCACACTTAACGGCGAACTATATATTAACACCTATTCAGATTAATACATACGATTATAGTTTAGGAAATCCGTATGGAGATAATGATCCATATACCTCTAATCTCTCAATTGATGAGTGGTTAACTAAATTATTTGACTATGATTATCTTTATCTTTATCGTGTAGATGATCAATTTATCAATCAATACGGTCAGGCTTTCCAAAACCCTGAGGATATTAAAAATGATGGATTCTATAAAATCGAAAAAAGTAATAATACAATCACATTAATCTTAAATGAATACTAAAAAAGAGGGAATCCCTCTTTTTTTTATGCGAATTAACAATAAAAAAAACACGAACATATAGTTCGTGTTTTTAATAGCCCGATGATGCCGTAGGTGTTAGGATAAAAACCCGCTTTTTAGCAGGTGGGTATCCTGTCTAATACATTAGGATTCCTAGGCGAAATAGGCTAGGCCTTCAACACCGTATTAGAACTCCGGATTCCCTTATCAGAAGTGTTCGGATTCAACAACTAATCACCACACGCACATCTCAGGTATTTAGATTTTAACATATTCTTGACAATCGTGCAACTATAGACGAAATTCTGAATATGTAAGGTCAAGGTAGAGAGGTGAATTTATTTAATCATTTTATGATACAGCATCATAATGCTCAAAAACCACTAACAGTGACGTGATGTTGCATACCAAATAGTTAATAACGTACACGGTATCTATCAACAACAAATGCTCACTGTTATTTAATCACGTCTTACCTGACAATACTATTATATACAACATTTCAATATTTATAACAGGGTTACAGTCAAATAGTTAAAAAAATTAATAAAAATAAGAAAATTTCAAGGAAATAAAATAGTGATTAAGTTTGGAATGGAACTAAAATAAAACGAGGATATTAATTAGGTCAAATTTGTCAGTTGTTACTTCACAATAAAAAATGGAACTTGGTGACTTGTTATTGGTATTTTAATTATAATAATAGTATAATCTAAGGGATTAGGTTGTTTAGATAGAAAAAGATAGGAGCTGCATGAAGATGTTACATCAATTTTCTCGTAATGAATTAGTTTATGGTCCCGAAGGAACAGAACTATTAAAAAATAGTACCGTGGTTGTGTTAGGAATTGGCGGTGTGGGTTCGTTTGCTGTTGAGGCGTTAGCACGTACAGGTGTTGGAAAGCTCATTTTAATTGATAAAGATGTGGTAGATATCACAAATGTTAATCGTCAAATTCATGCAACGCTTCATACGGTTGGGCGTTCGAAAGTCGAAGTGATGACGGAACGCATTGAATCGATTAATCCACATTGTGAAGTCGTGCAGATGCATATGTTTTATAATGAAGAAACGGCACCCCAGTTATTTGAACATCACATTGACTTTGTCGTGGATGCATCAGATACTATTACCTTTAAAATTCATTTAATTAAAGAGTGTTTAAAACGTAAAATTCCATTTATTTCTTCAATGGGGGCAGCGAATAAACTTGATCCGACAAAGTTTGAAATCACTGATATCCAAAAAACGTCGTATGATCCTGTTGCTAAAGTCATTCGCACGAAATTAAAGAAAGAAAAAATTAGTGGGAAGGTTCCTGTTATCTATTCAACAGAGCGCCCAATTATTGGGCGTGAAGAGACGATAGAGATAGTGGGGAACAAAGATGCAGAGTTTAGAAAACAACAGCTACCACCGGCCTCAAATGCCTTTGTACCCAGTGTTGCAGGTTTAATTGCAGCCAGCTATGTCATCACTGAATTAACAAAATCAATTCCTGTGCGTCGTAAAGGGGAACAGTAGGTGTAAATTTTTTGAAAGGATGATCATCGGATGAAAAAAATTATATTAGCAGGTGGATGTTTTTGGGGAGTAGAAGCTTATTTTAAACGGATCAAAGGGGTTGAATCATCGCAAGTTGGCTACACGGATGGTCTGACAGTTAATCCAAGTTACCAAGAAGTGTGTACGGGATTGACGCAACATGTAGAGGCCTGTGTGTTGATGTATGATGAAACAATTCTTCCGTTAGAAAAAATATTAGACCATTTATTTAAGATTATTGATCCAACTTCTTTAAATAAACAGGGTGGAGATGTTGGAACACAATATCGAACAGGAATCTATTATTCGAGTGAAGAAGATTATCGACTGATTCAAAATTATATAGATAAACAGCAAGTAGTGTATAAAAATACTATTGTTGTCGAGGTGAAACCGGAGACAATATTTTACGATGCAGAAACTTATCATCAGGATTATTTAACGAAGAACCCAATGGGATATTGTCATGTTAATTTACACACAATCCCTAATGATGAGTTGAAGGAATGTTATAGACGTTAAGCGAGATAAACTTAAAAACGTGACATCATATCACGTTTAAATAGAGTTGAATTAATCACAAAGATGATGGTTTAGTAAGAATGAGGGGGATCTGAAAATGGTCTCCCTCTTTTTAAAATTTGTACAAAAAAGTTGTAGGGTTGTTTCGGGAGAGATTTCTTTTTCTTTAGACATTTGACAATAAACTGATGATTATAAATTGCCCTAAATAGTGTCTATAGATTAAGTAGTAATCTAAAAGATTCATATATTTTGTCAAAGAGAAAGACAATTTTTTGAATAAAACTTGTAAAAAACATATGGGAATTATGAGGTGTTTGTTAGGTGAAATAAAAGATGGATAAAATTTATTAAAATTTTAAAGATAAAGTGGCGTTTTTGTTTTTAGACATGTTAGAATAGAGGATAGAGAATAATGGCAGGGAGAAGTATAAAGAATGAAGGATATGAAACAACAAATTGCAACTATTTTTAATCGTCGATCAAAGACGAAAGCATACGGTGAAAAACAAGTAAAACA